>NZ_RIBZ01000703.1:0-7214 GCF_003721215.1 Streptomyces botrytidirepellens | reverse complement strand
GCCCCACCACGCCGCGTCACCACCCCCGCCGTTCCCGCCCGTACGGCCGGGGCCCGGCGGCGGGCCCGCGCGCGGGGGACGGCCGACCGAAGGGGTTCGCGCCGCCGCGCAGCCATCGGTGCGGCCCCACAGCCCCGCGTACCCCAGTACCCCACTCCCGTCGACACTCCCGTCGACCACGGCAGCGCGCACCAGTCCGCCGGTGCAGCGGCGGGACGCCGTCCCGACGCCCGCCCCAACCCCAGCGCCCCCACCGGCGGCCCCGGCCCCCGTCACCCCACCGCACCAGCCGGCGGAGGCCCCCACACCACCCGCCGTGTCCCGGACGGCACGGGCGTCCAGCTCGGCCAAGAACACGGGCACCCACAAACGCACCACCACCACCTCCACCACCACCTCCACCTCCACCGCCACCCAGACCGCCGCGTTCGACGCGCGGGCGCTCACGGAAGGGCAGTTCGACGAGCTGGTGCACCGGCTCATCGGCCCGCTGACCCGGCTGCTGAGAACGGAGTTCCGCCTCGACCGTGAGCGCATCGGCAAGTTGCGCGACCCGCGACGTTGACGACCCGAACGACCCCAACGACAGACCGCACACGAAAGACGTACGAAGGAAGGCCGCCCGCGATGCCCAGTGATCTCGACCCGGGATCCACGATCTTCTTCACCCTCACCATCGACGGCGAGAGCCTGGGGTACTTCAACGGCTGCGAGGGTCTGTCGTCCGAGGTGGAGATCGAGCACCACCAGGAGGGCGGCAACAACGGCTTCGTCTGGCAGTTGCCGTCCCGCGTCACCTACTCCAGCATCCGGCTGACCCGCCCCCTCACGCCCGATACGGCGAAGGTGGCGGCCTGGGTGTCGTCCATCACCACGGGCGTCACCCGCCCCACCGGGCAGATCGCGGCCCTCCGCGCGGACGGTTCGGTGGTGGCCCAGTGGGGGCTGCTGGACGTGCTGCCGGTGCGGTGGCAGGGGCCGTCGCTGGACCCGGCGAGCCCGGCGGTCGCCACGGAGGTCCTGGAGATCACCCACCACGGCTTCACGGATGCGGGGGCGGCGTAGATGGCCACCAACGGCAAGGGCGGCGGCAAGGGCGGAAACCCCGGCGGCAAGGGGGGCAAGGGCGGCAAGGGCGGCGCCGGGAAGAGCCTGGTCCGGGCCTCGCTCGCGATCCATGAGCCGCCGGTCGGGCAGAGCACCACCCCCGGCGGGCTGATCAAGAACTTCGACTTCGACTTCAACCCGGCCCAGCTGACCATGAGCCGCCGCACGGACTGGAAGGCGACGCCGAGCCCGGCGGTGAGGGACGGTGCGCAGCCGGAGTTCATGGGGCCCGAGCCGCGCCGGCTGAGCCTCGACGTCTTCCTCGACTCCTCGGACCAGCCGGACAGCAACGAGGTGCTGAAGAAGGTCGAAGCGCTCTTCTCCTGCTGCGAGGTGACGGCGTCCAGCCTCGCCGCGAAGCAGCCGTCGACCCCGTGGGTGGTCTTCCAGTGGGGGTCGTTCTCCACCGCCCGGTTCACGGCGTACGTGGAGTCCGTGGACGTCACGTACTCCCTGTTCGGCACGACCGGGGTGCCGATCCGGGCCACTTGCCAGGTGAGCCTGCACGAGATTCCGAGCAAGACGAAGGGGCAGAACCCGACGTCCGGCGCGCTCACCGCGCGCCGTGTCCACCGCCTGGTGGCGGGCGATTCGCTCCAGTCGCTGGCGTGGCGGGAGTACGGGGACGCCACCGTCTGGCGGGTGATCGCGGAGACGAACGGCATCGACGACCCGTCCCGTCTCGCGCCCGGCACCGAACTCATCCTGCCCGCCGTCGAGGAGGTGACCGCCTGATGCCGCCGATCTCGTACTCCAGCATCATCCACGTGACGCTGGACGGCACCCCGCTGCATCCCACCGAGGTCGCGCCGCTTCTGGCGGAGGCGTGGGTGGACTTCGGGGCGGGGGTGCCCGGCGCGTTCCAGCTCACCTTCCGCGACCCGAAGCGGACCGTGCTGGGGCTGGCGAAGATCACCATCGGCACCAAGGTGGTCCTGGCGCCCGTCGCCAGCGGCAAGGGGGCGCAGGATCCGCTGTTCACCGGCGAGGTCACCGGGCTGGAGACGGATTACGACTCCACCGGCTGGTTCACCGTCGTCCGCGGCTACGACCTGGGCCACCGCATGCTGCGCCAGCGCCGGGTGGCCGGATACACCGCCATGCGGGCCTCCGACATCGCCAAGCGGCTGATCGGGAAGAGCGGGGTCACCGTGGGCCGGATCGAACCGACCAAGACGACCTACGAGTTCATCACCCAGGACAACGTCACCGACTGGGACTTCCTCGCCCGGCTGGCCGAGGAGAACAAGAAGGTGATGTTCCTGGACGCCAGGGGTGAGTTCCAGTTCGTCAGCCGCAAGAACGCCTCCGGGGCGCCGCCGCCGAGCACGGACGGCGACAAGAGCCCGTTCGTGCTCCACGGCGGCGTTGACGTCCTGCGCTGCCGGGCCTCCGTCACCTCGGCCGACCAGGTGCCCCAGGTGCAGGCGCGCGGCTGGAACGTGCAGGCCAAGAAGGCCATCACCGCCCAGGCGCCCACGACCAGCAATCCGGCCCTCGCCAACGGCACCAAGCCGGGCGCGGGGACGGCGAAGTTCAAGGCGACCAAGCTGGTCGACGCCTCGTTCCCGTACGACCAGCAGGGCGAGGTCGGCCGGGCCGCGCAGGCCCTGGCGGACGACGTGACGTCGGCCTTCGCCGAGCTGGAGGTGACCGTCCACGGCAACCCGAAGCTGCGCGCCGACATCCCGGTGACGCTGCGGGACGTCGGAAAGCCCTTCGACGGCAAGTACACGATGACGGGCGTCCGCCACGTCTTCGAGATGAGCAGGCCGTACACGACCTTGGTGACCGTCAGCGGCCGCCAGTGGCGGTCCCTGTACGGGCTGGCCTCCGGCGGCGAGGCGGCCGCGCCCCGCATGCCGTCCGTGGCCAACGCGATCGTCACCAATGTGAAGGACCCGCTGAAGCAGGGCCGGGTGAAGCTGAAGTTCCCCTGGCTGGACCCGGATTACGTGAGCGACTGGACCCGCACCGTGCAGTCCGCCGGGGTGGGCGGCGGCAGCATCTTCCCGCTGGACGTCAACGACGAGGTACTGGTGGCGTTCGACCGCGGCGCGCTGGACCATCCGTACGTCATCGGCGGCCTCTACAACGGCAAGGACAAGCCGAAGCCGGGCGACGTACCGCTGCACGACGCGCTCAAGGGCAAGGCGACCCGGCACACCGTCGCCGACCGGGAGAACAACCGGCTGGACCTGCTCAGCCAGAAGATCGGCAAGCGCGGGGTGCGGCTGAGCACCGGCAACGACCGGCTCACCATCAACCTGGACCGCACCAAGACCGAGATCAGCGTGGACAGCAAGGGAACCGTCGTCATCAAGGGAACCGGGGCGGTGTCCGTCCAGGCCGGCGGCAATCTGAGCCTGCGGGCGGGCGGCACCATGAACCTGAACGCCGGGGGAGCGCTGAACATCACGGCGGGCGGCGCCCTGTCCGCCACCGCGGGCGCCGCGTTCAACATCAAGGGCGGCTCCGGCTCGATCCAGACCGGGGCCCTGAGCGTGACGGCCGGGGCGGTCAACGTCCTGCCCGCGACGTTCACGATGATGACCCCCGGCGCCATCACCGTCGGGGGCACCTCGGTCGCCCTGACCGGCCTCGTCACGATCAACAGCCACATTCCGGTGGTCGTCTGATGGCCGGGCAGTTCGTCGGCTCCGGCTGGTCCTTCCCGATGCGCATCAGCCCGACCGGGGGCATCGCCCTGGTCAGCGGGGAGCGGGAGATCGAGGAGGCCATCCGGCTCGTGCTCGCGACCGCCCCGGGCGAGCGGCCCATGCGCCCGGAGTTCGGCTGCGCCATCCACGACCTGGTCTTCGCGCCGGTCAACGAGGCCACCGCGGGCCGCATCCAGCACGAGGTGTTCACCACCCTGGACCGCTGGGAGCCCCGCATCGAGGTGCGCGAGGTGGAGGTGACCGCGGGCGACGACCAGGGGGTGCTGTACATCGACGTCCGCTACGTCATCCGCGGCACCAACAACCCGCGCAACCTCGTCTTCCCGTTCTACGTCATCCCGTCCCACGACGACTCCGATCCGTCCTCCTCCGGCCCCGACCACGGCCCCGACCACGGCACCGGCACCGGCGGCGACGGCGGCGGACCGGCCACCGAAAGCGAACGCTGATGGCACTGCCCTCCCCGAACCTCGACGACCGGCGCTTCCAGCAGTTCGTCGACGACGCCAAGCGCTACATCCAGCGGCGCGCCCCGGAGTGGACCGACCACAACGTGTCCGACCCCGGCGTCACCCTGGTGGAAACCGTCGCCCACATGGCCGACCAGATCGTGTACCGGCTCAACCGGATCCCCGAGAAGAACCACCTGGCCTTC
This sequence comes from Streptomyces botrytidirepellens, assembly GCF_003721215.1. Lineage (NCBI taxonomy): Bacteria > Bacillati > Actinomycetota > Actinomycetes > Kitasatosporales > Streptomycetaceae > Streptomyces > Streptomyces botrytidirepellens. The sequence continues at coordinate 2,771 of NZ_RIBZ01000703.1, read as the reverse complement.
CTCGACCTCGTCGGCATCACCCTCTTCCCGCCGTCCGCCGCGCGCACCGACGTCACGTTCTGGCTGTCCGCCCCGCAGGAGGATCCGGTCCGCGTCCCCGTCGGCACGGAGACCGCCACCCTGCGCGCCGACAGCGAGGACTCCGTCGTCTTCGCCACCGAACGCGAACTCACCGTCGTGCCCTGCGAGTTGCGCCACCTCGCCGTGCAGCACAGCGGGGAGCAGGTCACCGACCGCACCACCGACCTCATCGAGGGCACGGACCTGCTGTGCTTCGCCGAATCCCCGGCGCCCGGCGACTGCATGCTGCTCGGGCTCAGCGCCGCCGTCCCGCACTGCGCCGTCGCGCTGCGGCTCGACAGCCGGGTCGACGGCGTCGGCGTCGACCCGCGGCAGCCGCCGCTGGTCTGGGAGGCGTGGACCGCCGAGGGCTGGGTGGAGTGCGAGGTCGACCAGGACACCACCGGTGGCCTCAACCGCCCCGGCGACGTCGTCCTCCACATCCCCGGCGGCCACATCCTCTCCCGCACCGGCCGCAAGGAGGCGGGGTGGCTGCGCTGCCGGGTCACCGAGCCCGAGACCGGCCAGCCCTTCTACACCACCTCGCCCACCGTGCGCTCCGCGGAGGCGTTCAGCATGGGCGGCACCGTTCCCGCCGTCCACGCCGAGTCGGTGTACGACGAGGCCCTGGGCGAGTCCACAGGGCTGCCCGGCCAGCGGCTGCGGCTCGCCCACGCCCCCGTCGTCGGCGACGTGCCCCCGCTCCACCTCCAGGTGGCCGACTTCGCCGGGGACGGGGGCTGGACCGACTGGGACGTCGTCCCGCACTTCGCCGCCTCCGGCCCGTACGACCGCCACCTCACCCTCGACGCGGCGACCGGCGAGATCGCCTTCGGCCCGGCCGTCCGCGAACCCGACGGCACCCTGCGCCAGTACGGTGCCGTCCCGCCCAAGGGCGCCGTGATCCGCGCCCGCCGCTACCGCACCGGCGGCGGGCGCACCGGCAACGTCGCGCGCGGCGCCATCCGCACCCTGCGCGACTCCGTCCCGTACGTCGCCGAGGTCGTCAACCGCGAGGCCGCACAGGGCGGGGTCGACGGCGAGACCGTCGAGGAGGCCAAGGCCCGCGCCCCCATCACCCTGCGCGCCCAGGACCGCGCCGTCACCCTGCGGGACTACGAGGAACTCGCCCGCCGCGCCGCCCCCGAGACCGCCCGCATCACCTGCATCGAGGGCAAGCTGGAGGAGTACGGCTCCTACGCGGTACGCGTCCTCGTCGTGCCCAGCGCCGTCCCCGACCCCGGCGGGCGGCTCCGCTTCGAACAGCTCGTCCCCGCCGACTCCCTCCTCCAGCGCATCACCCGCTACCTGGACGAACGCCGGCTCATCGGCACCCGGCTGGCCGTCGGCCCGCCGTACTACCAGGGCGTCACCGTCGTCGCCACCGTGCACGCCTTCCGCGGCGTCGACGCCGACCGCGTACGGCGCGACGCCCACGACGCCCTCTACCGCCACCTCGACCCCCTCACCGGCGGCGCCGACGGCAAGGGCTGGCCCTTCGGCCGCCCCGTCCAGTCGGGCGAGATCTTCGCGGTGCTCCAGCGCGTCCCCGGCGTCGAGCTGGTGGACGAGGTACGGCTGCACGCCGCCGACCCGCTGACCGGCAAGCGCGGCGACCGCACCGACCGCATCGACCTCGACCCGCCGTCCCTGGTCTTCTCCTACGACCACCGCGTCCGCGTGATCGGGGACGACACATGAGGGGCTCCATCGACGGCCTCGCCTCGTCCTCCCCGCTCGGCATGATGCTGCCCGCCGTCTTCGCCGACGACGACCTCGCGCAGCGCTTCATCGCCGGTCTTGACGAGGTCCTGGCCCCCATCCTCAACGTCCTGGACTGCCAGGAGAGTTACTTCAGCCCCGCCCTCGCACCCGCCGACTTCACCCGCTGGCTCGGCTGGTGGATCGGCGCCGAGACCGACGGCATCGAGGACGACCACCCCGAGGGCGTGGCCCGGCTGCGCGCCGCGGTCGCCGCCGCCGCGTACCTGCACCGCGTCCGCGGCACCCGCTTCGGCCTGGCCGAGACCGTACGGCTCGCCTTCGGCGTCGAACCCGAGATCACCGAAAGCGGCGGCGCCACGTGGAGTGCGCGCCCCCGCGGCCCGTTCCCCGGCGCGCCCCGCCCCCGGCTGCACGTCACCCTGCGCCTCCCGTCCCCGACCCCGGCCGACGAACACCGCCTCGACGAACTCGTCAACGCTGCCCGCCCCGCCCATGTCCCGTACACGGTCCAGGTGACCGCTGCCGAAAGGACCTCCGAGTCATGACCCCCAGACAGTCCTCCGGCGGCCGTGACACCGACGAGCCGACCACCCTGACCTGCGACGAATGCGGCACGCGGTATGAGCCGGGGCAGTCCTTCTGCGACGGCTGCAACGCGGTCCTGCCCGACCGCCCCCCGGCGCCGCGCGCCGCCGCCCCTGCGACGGACCCGCGCCAGGACCGCCCCGCCCAGGAGCCGTGGTCGCACGGTGCGCCGAGCGGCGGTGCGCCGAGTGGCGGCGCTTCGGCCGGTGGCGCTCCGAGCGATGGTGCTGCGGGCGGTGGCGCGCCGAGTGGCGGTGCTGTGGGCGGTGGCGCGCCGAGTGGCGGTGCTCCGAGTGGTGCTGCTCCGGCGGGTGGCGCGCCTGGCCCACACGACCCGGCGACCGCCGCCCCCGGCACACCGGGCCGGACGGCAGCCGACGCGGCCGCCTCGCACGGCCCCG
>NZ_RIBZ01000706.1:0-7191 GCF_003721215.1 Streptomyces botrytidirepellens | reverse complement strand
GACCGGCGTCATCCACGCCGCGGGCGCCCTCGACGACGCGATGCTCCCCGCGCAGTCCCCGGAGCGGCTGGCGCGGGTGTGGGGAGCCAAGGCCACGGCCGCGGCCAACCTCCACGCCGCCACCGCGCACCTTCCACTGGCGATGTTCGTGATGTTCTCCTCGGCCGCCGGGGTCATGGGCAGCCCCGGGCAGGCCAACTACGCGGCGGCCAACGCCTTCTGCGACGCCCTCGCGTGCCACCGCCAGAACCTCGGCCTGCCCGGCGTTTCTGTGGCGTGGGGGCTGTGGGCCGAAGCCAGCGGGATGACCGGCCATCTGGCCGAGGCGGACCTGGCCAGGATGGCCCGGTCCGGAATCGCCGCGATGTCCAGCGACCGGGCGCTGCGTCTGCTGGACGCCGCCTGCTGGCACGGCGATCCTCAGCCGGCGGCCGTCGACCTCGATGTGCGCGCCCTGTCCGCACAGCCCGCCGACGCTCTCCCGGCCCTGCTGCGCGCCCTCACCGCCGACGCCCGCGGGGCCACCGCACGGCGAACCGCCGCCACCGGCGCTCCCGCCGCGAGGTTGGTCGGTCGGCTGACCGGACTGCCGCCGGACGAACAACACCGCGAACTGCTCAACCTGGTACGCACCCAGGCGGCCGCGGTGCTGGGGCACACCAATGCCGGGGCGGTGGACAGCGACACCCCGTTCAAGGATCTGGGGTTCGATTCGCTGACCGCCGTCGAGCTGCGCAACCGGCTCGCCGCGGCCACCGGGCTGCGCCTGCCCGCCACGTTCATCTTCCGGCATCCGACGTCCTCGGCCATCGCCGAGGACCTGCGGGAACAGCTGTGCCCCGCGGCCGCGGACACCTCCGGCCCCGTCTTCGGCGAGCTGGAGAAGCTGGAGGGGGCGATGGCCCGGTTCGTCCCCGACGACCAGGCCCGCGGCAGGCTGGCGAAGCGCCTGGAGGCGCTGCTGTGGCGGCTCGGCGACGGCGCCCCCGGGGCCGCCGTCGGCCACACCGTGGACGACGGGGCCGTGGAAGCCGCGTCGGATGACGAACTGTTCGCGTTCATCGACCGGGAACTGCCTTCTTGATCACGAGTAGCGTGAGTGAGGACTGATGTCGGGTACGGAAGAGAAGCTCCGCCAATACCTGAAGCGGGTCACGGTGGATCTGGGGCAGGCCCGTCAGCGCGTACGGGACCTGGAGGAGCGGTCCCAGGAACCGGTGGCCGTGGTGAGCATGGCCTGCCGCTACCCCGGCGGGGTGGGCTCGCCCGAGGAGTTATGGGAGCTGGTGTCCTCGGGCGGGGACGGAATCGAGGAGTTCCCCACCGACCGCGGCTGGGATCTGGAGGACTTGTACCACCCGGATCCCGACCACCCCGGCACCAGCTATGTCCGGCACGGTGGATTCCTGCGCGAGGCCGACCGCTTCGATGCCGAGTTCTTCGGCATCAGCCCGCGCGAGGCGCTGGCGATGGATCCGCAGCAGCGGCTGCTGCTCGAAGTGTCCTGGGAACTGCTGGAACGGGCGGGCATCGACCCCGCGTCGCTGAAGGGCAGCCCGACCGGTGTGTACGCCGGGGTGTCCAGCCAGGACTATATGACCCGGATGCCCCGCGTCCCCGAGGGCTTCGAGGGGTACGCCACCACCGGCAGCCTCACCAGCGTGGTGTCCGGCCGGGTGGCGTACACCTTCGGGCTGGAAGGTCCGGCCGTGACGGTGGACACCGCGTGTTCGTCGTCCCTGGTGGCGATGCACCTGGCCTGCCAGGCGCTGCGCCAGGGGGAATGCGAACTGGCGCTCGCGGGCGGGGTCACCGCGCTCACGACCCCGACCGCGTTCGCCGAGTTCTCCCGGCAGCGCGGGCTGGCTCCGGACGGGCGCTGCAAATCCTTCGCCGCGGCCGCCGACGGCACCGGCTTCTCCGAGGGCGTCGGGCTGGTGCTCCTGGAGCGGCTGTCGGACGCACGCCGCCACGGCCACCGGGTGCTGGCGGTGATCCGGGGCTCGGCCGTCAACCAGGACGGCGCCAGCAACGGTCTGACCGCGCCCAATGACGTGGCGCAGGAGCGAGTGATCCGGCATGCGCTGACCAACGCCCGGCTCGCCGCCGACCAGGTGGACGCGGTGGAGGCACACGGCACGGGGACGTCCCTCGGCGACCCGATCGAGGCGCACGCGCTGCTGGCCACGTACGGCCGGGGCCGGCCCGACGACCGGCCGCTGTGGCTGGGCTCCCTCAAGTCGAACATCGGCCACGCCCAGGCCGCGGCGGGCGTCGCAGGAGTCATCAAGATGGTGATGGCGCTCCGGAAGGAGACCCTGCCGGTCACGCTGCACATCGACGAGCCGACGCCGCACGTGGACTGGGAGGGCGGGGGCGTACGGCTGCTGACCGCACCCGTGGCATGGCCGACGGGCGACCGGCCGCGCCGCGCGGGAGTGTCCTCCTTCGGCATCAGCGGCACCAACGCCCATCTGATCCTGGAGCAGGCGCCCGAGCCGCCCGAGAGCGCAGAGCCACCTGAGAGCGCAGAACCGTCCGAGGCCGCCGACACCACTGCGGAGAACGCGCCGGGGGCGACCGCCGGCGTCAGCGCGTGGGTGCTCTCCGCCCGCAGCCAACGCGCCCTGCGGGGACAGGCGGCGGCGCTGGCGGCACGGGTGGCGGAGGACCCGCGGCTGCCCGTGGCCGACGTGGGCTGGTCGCTCGTCACCACGCGGTCGCTGTTCGACCACCGCGCCGTGGTCCTCGGCGAGGACCGGGGCGCGCTGCTGGCGGCCGTCGAGGCGCTGGCCGCCGGGGAAGCGCACCCGGGCGTCGTCCACCCCGGTGTCGCCGCGGTGGCGGGCGAGCCGGGGCCGGTGCTGGTGTTTCCGGGCCAGGGCTCGCAGTGGGCGGGGATGGGGGCCGGGCTGCTCGACGCCTCGCCGGTGTTCGCGGCGCGCGTGGCGGAGTGTGAGCGGGCGCTGTCGCCGTACGTGGACTGGTCGCTCACCGACGTCCTGCGCGGCGCGGAGGGCGCGGCCGAGATGAGCCGGGTGGACGTGGTGCAGCCCGTGCTCTGGGCCGTGATGGTCTCCCTGGCGGCGGTGTGGGCCGGACACGGGGTCACGCCCGCCGCGGTCGTCGGCCACAGCCAGGGGGAGATCGCGGCGGCCGTGGTGGCGGGGGCGCTGTCCCTGGAGGACGGCGCCAAGGTCGTGGCGCTGCGCAGCCGGGCGCTGCGCAGGCTGGCGGGCGGCGGGGCGATGGCGTCCCTCGGCCTGGGCCGGGAGCAGGCGGGCAAGCTGCTGGCCGGGCTCGGCGACCGGGCCGCCGAGGTCGGGGTGGCCGCCGTCAACGGGCCTTCCTCCACCGTCATTTCGGGACCTCCGGCACAGGTGGCCGACACGGTGGCCGCCTGCCGGGAAGCCGGCGGGCGGGCGCGCCTGATCGACGTGGACTACGCCTCGCACGGCCCGCAGATCGACGAGATCACCGGGGAACTGACCGAGGCTCTGGCCGGAATCCGGCCGAGCGCGTCGAAGGTGGCGTTCTACTCCACGGTCACCGGCGGACGGATCGACACCGCCACCCTGGACAGCGGCTACTGGGTGACGAACCTGCGGGAGCCCGTACGGTTCGCCGACGCCGTCGAAGCGCTGCTGACCGACGGCCACCGGGCGTTCATCGAGACCAGCACCCACCCCGTGCTGACCGTCGGCATGCAGGAGACGTTCGAGCACACCGCCGTCGAGGCCGTCACGGTGCCCACGCTGCGCCGCGACCACGGGGGCACGGCGCAGCTGATGCACTCCCTCGCCCAGGCGTTCACCGCCGGGATCGGCGTCGACTGGACCACCCTCCACCCGACAGGACCGGCGGCCCCGCGCGCCGTCGACCTGCCCACGTACGCCTTCCAGCGGGAGCGGTACTGGCTGCCCGACTCGGTGCCGTCCGGCGTGGCGCCGAGGACGGACGAGGACGAGGAGCGGTTCTGGGCCGCGGTCGACGGTGAGGATCTGCGGGCGCTCTCCGACACGCTGCGGCTCCCCGACGGCCATGGCGCGCGGTCCTCGTGGGACACGGTGCTGCCGGTGCTCTCCGCATGGCGGCGCGAGCGGCGGGAGCGGTCCGCCGTGGACTCCTGGCGCTACCGGATCCAGTGGCAGCCCCTCACCGACAACACACCGGAGGACGGCGCGCCCACCTGGCTCGTCGTCCGCCCGGCCGACGGTGCGCACGACTGGGTGAACGCCTGCGTCCAGGCGCTCGGCGCCGGCGGCGGCCACGTGGACGAGCTGACCGTCGCCGAGGACACCGACCGGACGCGGCTCACGGAGCTGCTGCACGATCGGTACGCCGATGCGGAGCCACCGGCCGGCGTCCTGTCCCTGCTGGCGCTCGGCACGTCCGCACACGCCCGGCCCCACGGCGTGGCCACCGGTCTGACCGGCACGCTCACCCTGCTCCAGGCGCTGCTGGACGGAGGCATCACGGCACCCCTGTGGTGCGCCACCCGCGGGGCGGTGTCCGTCGGCGACACCGACCCCGTGGCCGTGCCGTCACAGGCCCAGCTCTGGGGGCTCGGCCGGGTCGCCGCGCTCGAACACCCCACCCTGTGGGGCGGCTTGCTCGACCTCCCCGCCAGTCCCGACGCGGTCGACCCGGACCGGCTGCGGGCCGTGCTCACCGGGGTGTCCGGCGAGGACCAGGTGGCGCTGCGCGCCTCGGGGGCGTACGGGCGACGGCTGGCCCCCGCCCCGGTCGGCGGCGGCGCGCCCCCGCGGACCTGGGCGCCGCACGGCACCGTGCTCATCACCGGCGACACCACCGGCCCGGCGGCCCGCATCGCCCGGTGGGCGGCCGACAACGGCGCGAAGCACGTCGTACTGCTGGGCCATCAGGACGGAGACGGAAACGCCGCGCTGAAGGCCGAGCTGGACGCGCTCGGCGCCGAGCTGACGGTCGCGGACTGCGCGCCCGGCGACCGGGCGGGTGTGCTCCGTACCGTCGAACGGCTGGCGTCGGAGGGCGGACGGATCGGGACGGTCGTCCACACCGCGACCTCCGGTGCGCTGGCACCGCTGACGGAGCTGACCCCCGAGCGGCTGGGCGATGAGATTTCCGCTCAACTCGCCTGCCCCGAAGAGGACGTTGAGGCGGCGTGCGGTCTCGGGCCCGAGGACACCGTCATCTACTGCTCCACCGTCGCGACGGCATGGGGCAGCAAGGACCACGGCTCGTACGCCGCCGCAACCGCCCACCTCGACGCGCTCGCGCAACGCCGACGGGCCGAGGGCCGGGCCGCGGTCTCGATCGCCTGGGGGCTCTGGGACCTGTCGGACGGCGGCGATACGTCGCAGCAACTGGCCCCGCACACCGAGCGTTCCCGGCGCCAGGGCCTGTCGCCCCTGGATCCACGGTGGGCGCTGAACGCCCTGCGGCAGGTGCTCGACCACGACGATCCGCAGCTGACGATCGCCGATGTCGCCTGGGAACGCTTCGTGCCGCTGTTCACCCTCGCCCGGACGAGCAGGCTGTTCGACACGGTGCCGGAAGCCCGCCACGCCCTCGAGGCCGCCCAGGAGCCCGCGGAAGGGGACACCGGGTCGGACGGCGCCGCGGCGCTGCGCGAGGAGCTGGCTGCGCTGGACGAGGCCGAGCGGACCGCATGGCTGCTCGCCCTGGTACGCGGCCATGTGGCCGCCGTACTGCACTATCCGGCGCCGGAGGCGGTCGACCCGGGCAAGCCGTTCAAGGAGCTGGGTTTCGACTCGATCGCGGCGGTGGAGCTCAGGAACCGGCTACGAGCCGCCACCGGGCTGAGCCTGCCGACGACGGTGGTCTTCGACTATCCGACACCGGAAGCCCTCGCGGGCTGTCTGCTGGCCCAGCTGGCTCCGGAGGAGTCCGCCACCGCCCATCCGGGGCTCGGACACCTCGACGCGCTGGAGGCGGCGCTGGCAGGACTGACGGCCGACGACCCGAGGCGCACCGGGCTGGTGAACCGTCTCCAGGGCCTCCTGTGGAAGTACACGGCCACCGAGGACGAGGACGGGGCGCCGGCGGACGGGCAGGATCTCGCCGCCGCCACCGCCGACGAGGTGTTCGCCCTCATCGACCGCGAGCTGGGTACCTGAGCGGCCAGGCCCCGTTCGCCAAGGCCCCCGCTTCGCCAAGAACCCCCCGTACGGGACGCCGTACGGGGGGTTCGTCGTGTGCCGGTCATCGAAGGGCACGGGCCTGCCGGACGGTACGGGCCAGGTCGAGCAGATCCTCCGCCACCCGCCGGGGGTGCTGGGCGTGCAGATCGTGCTCCGAGTCCAGGTATTCGCGCATGGCCGCACCGCGCAGCGTGGCCGTGGTGGCCTCGATGCGGGAGCGGATGCGGTCCGCCCACTGCGGGTCCGCGCCCTTGGGGATGGCGGGCATCAGCAGGGTGGGCACCGAGATGGCCGGGTACCAGGGGCTCGGCGGCTCGTCCCAGATGCTGCGCAGCATCGAGGTGTGTTGTTCGAGGGTCATACGCCGGGACAGCGAACCGTCCGGGTTCTCCCGCATGGTGGCCACGGCCGCCTCGATCGCCGCCGGCGACCAGTCGGGGTGAATGTCCCGGAAGTAGTCGCTCACGCTCTGCACGGTGGCGCCGTCCAGCGCGGGCGGGCGCAGCGCGCCCGCGAACGCCTCCCACGAGGGGAAGGCCTTGGCGGGTTCGAGCCAGCCGCCGTCGACCAGGGCCAGCCCCGCCACCAGTTCGGGATGCTCGGCGGTCAGCCGCACCGATACGTTGCCGCCGTACGAGTGCCCGGCCAGCACCACCTCGGACAGCCCGAGGGCGGCGCAGGCCGCCACCAGGTCCGCGACGGCGGTCGGTGTGTCGTACCCCGTCTCCGGGGTGTCGGACTCGCCGTGGCCGCGCAGATCGGCCGCGTACACGGGATGGCCCGCGGCGGCCAGGTGGTCGGCGACCTCGTCCCACATCCGGGCGTTCGAGGCCATGCCATGGACCAGGAGGAAGACGGGGGATGCGGTTCCAGGCCGGTGTCGGAAATGCAATTTCACATCGTCGGTTACGGGCACGGAAAGATCCATAGAGGAATTCTAGCCCGATATGCGCGGGTGCTTCGATAACTGCGGCGGTCAAGTGGCGCCGCATTAGCGGCACTTAAGGATGCGAAGGAATGCAGACGCCGGGCGGGAGGGGGTGAG
>NZ_RIBZ01000701.1:0-7141 GCF_003721215.1 Streptomyces botrytidirepellens | reverse complement strand
GGGGGCCGCGGCGGCCCCGGGGGCGGCGCGGACCGGCGGAGAGCGCGGCCGAGGCGTTCCACCGGCACCGGCAGGAGCAGGGGCGGCGGGCCCGGCTGCTGGGCATGCTGCTCGTGCCGCTGGACGCCGACCTCGCCGTACCGCTGCGGCGGGCGCCCGACGTGCGGGAGGCGTGCGCGCAGGTGTACGGCGCGGCGCACGGCCCCTCGGTGATCTCGCTGCGGGAGTTACTCGGCCTGATCGGCGCGCACGAGTGGCGCGAGAAGGGCGTCGAGATCCCGGCGCTCGGCGGCGACCGTGTCCATCCGTACTACGGGGTCTTCTCCCCGGTGCGCGGCGAATACGTCGACCTGGTGGCCGAGGCCCCGCTGCCCGCCTCCCGCACGGCCGCCTTCGACATCGGCACCGGGTCGGGCGTGCTGGCCGCCGTGCTCGCGCGGCGCGGCATCGAGCGCGTGGTGGCCACCGACCAGGACGAGCGGGCGCTGGCCTGCGCGCGGGAGAACGTGGCGCGGCTGGGGCTCGCCGACCGGGTGGAGGTGGTCCGCGCGGACCTCTTCCCGCCGGGCCGCGCCCCGCTGGTGGTCTGCAACCCGCCCTGGGTCCCGGCCCGCCCCAGCTCGCCGGTCGAGTACGCCGTGTACGACCCCGGAAGCCGCATGCTGCACGGCTTCCTGAACGGTCTCGCGGACGCCCTCACTCCCGGAGGCGAGGGCTGGCTCATCCTCTCCGACCTCGCCGAGCACCTGGGGTTGCGGACCCGGGAGGAGCTGCTGGGCGCGTTCGAGTCCGCGGGGCTGCACGTCGTCGACCGGCTGGACACCCGCCCCGCCCACCCCCGCGCGACCGACCCCACCGACCCGCTGCACGCGGCCCGGGCGGCGGAGGTGACGTCACTGTGGCGGCTGGCAGCGGGGTGAGGAATGGTTTGGGGTCGCCGGTCCCGGGTTACCGGTTTTCGGCACGGCAGGATTGACCTTGCCCCCTGCCGAGCCCCCACGACCCCATGGAGACCGCCATGAAGCTCGCCTTCTCGACCCTCGGCGTCCCCGGTATGCCCATGACCGACGTCGCCCGGCTCGCCGCCGGGAACGGGTACCACGGTGTCGAGCTGCGCGCGCACCCCGAGGAGCCGGTGCACCCCGGGATCGGGGCGGACGAACGCGCTCGGGTGGCCGGGGAGTTCCGGGACGCCGGGGTGGACATCCTGACCGTCGCCGGGTACGTACGGGTCGCGGCGGAGGGCCCCGACGAGCCGGTGCTGACGGGGCTGCGGGAACTCCTCGCGCTCGCCCACGACCTGGGCGCGGCCAACGTCCGCGTGTTCCCGGGCGGCGGCGACCGGGACCCCGCCGAGGCCGACGCCTCGGCCGCCGCCCGCCTGGGCGACGCGGCGCCGTACGCCACGGAGCTGGGCGTACGGCTGCTGCTGGAGACCCACGACTCGCACCGCACCGGCGCCGACGCGGCCCGCGTCCTCGGGCCGGTCGGGCACGGCAGTGTCGGCGCGATCTGGGACGTGATGCACCCCTGGCTGGGCGGCGAGGACCCCGCCACCAGCTACGCGGCGCTCTCGCCGCACCTGGGCTACGTCCAGGTCAAGGACATCGCCTCAGCGGATGACACCACTCCGCTGGCGCTGGGCGCGGGCGTGCTGCCGCTGACCGAGTGCGTGGAGCTGCTCAGCCGGGAGGGCTGGGACGGCTGGCTGTGCTGGGAGTACGAGAAGCGGTGGTACCCGCAGGCCCAGGAACTCCCGCCGCTGCTGGCCCCGGGCCGGGACCACCTGCTGCGGCTGCTCGCCGACGCGGCCTGAGCCGGAGGAGGCGTACGGACGGGAGCGACGTCAGCGCCACCCCGCCCACCAGCAGGGCCGCCGCCAGCCAGCGCAGCGGGCTGATGCCCTCCCCCAGCACCAGCGCCGCCGAGGACATGCCGAAGACCGGCACCAGCAGGGAGAAGGGCGCGACCGCGGAGGCGTCGTAGGTGCGCAGCAGGAAGTTCCACAGGCCGAAGCCGAGCACGGTGGAGACCCAGGCGACGTAGACGATGGCGCCCCCGCCGGCCCAGTCGAGCGTGGCCAGCGCGTGCAGGCCGGGGGCCGCGCCCTCGAACACCAGCGACAGGCCGAGCAGCGGCAGTACGGGCACCAGGCTCACCCACACCATGAAGCTCAGCGGGTCGGGCGGGGCGGCCTTGCGGGTGAGGACGTTCGAGACGCCCCAGAAGGCCGCGGCCGCGATGACGAGGACGAAGCCGATCAGCGGGCCCGAGGTGCCCTCGTCGACGGCGGCCACGGCGATACCGCCGAGCGCCACCGCCATGCCGAACAGCCGTCGGCGGCCGGGGCGTTCGCCGAGTACGGCGGCCGCGAACAGCGCGGTGAACACCGCCTGGACCTGGAGCACCAGCGAGGACAGCCCGGCCGGCATCCCCTGGTGCATCCCGATGAACAGCAACCCGAACTTCGCCACGCCCAGCGCGAGCCCGACCCCCAGGATCCACCGCCAGGGGACCCGCGGCGGGCCGACGAGGAAGATCGCGGGCACCGCCGCCACCAGGAAGCGGAGGGCACAGAAGAGAAGGGGCGGCATGTGGTCGAGGCCCACCTCGATGACCACGAAGTTGACGCCCCACAGGGCCGTGACGAGCACGGCGAGGCCGATGTGTGCAGGTCGCATAGGTCGAGGATCGGGGGCGGGACCTTTTAGCACCAGTCCGGATGACTTCATGGTTGGATGCAGAAAACATGAAAGGTGGGAGGTGGGGGCGATGCTCGATCTGTCCCGGCTGCGGGCGCTGCACGCGGTGGGCGTGCACGGTTCGGTCAGCGCGGCCGCCATCGCGCTCGGCTACACCCCGTCCGCCGTATCGCAGCAGATCGCCAAGTTGGAGCGGGAGACGCGGACCACGCTGCTGGAGCGGCAGGGCCGCGGCGTCGTCCTCACTGACGCGGCCCAGCATCTGGCCGCCACCGCCCAGCAGCTCCTCGCGATCGTGGAGCGCGCGGAAACCAGCCTGGAGGAACGGCGGGGACGGCCGACCGGGCGGCTGGTGATCGGCGCGTTCCCGTCCGCCGCACGCGGGTTGCTGCCCGCCGTACTGGCCCGGCTCGCCGCCGAGCACCCCTCGCTGGACGCCCGGCTCGTCGAGGTCGACCCGCACCTGTCGGTGGATCTGGCGGCGCAGGGCGTCATCGACCTGGCGGTCGCCCACGACTGGGACATCGCCCCGCTGCCCGCCCCGGACGGGCTGCGGCGCGCCCCGATCGGGGACGACCTGTGCGATGTCCTCGTACCGGTCGGGCATCCGCTGGCGGGGCGGGAGACGCTGCGGCGGGAGGATCTGCCGGGACAGCGGTGGATCTGCCAGCCGCCGGGGACGGTGTGCCACGACTGGCTCGTACGGACGCTGCGGGCGTCGGGGCACGAACCCAACCTGGTCTACCAGGCGGCGGAGAACCACACCCAGATCGCCCTGGTGGCGGCGGGTCTGGGCATCGCCCTGATGCCACGCCTGGGCCGTGGCCCCCTGCCGGAGGGCGTGCGGGCGGTGCCCCTGGATCCGGTGCCGGTACGCCGCCTCTACGCCCTCTGGCGCGAGGGCGCCGCGCGCCGCCCCGCGATCACGGAGACGGTCGCGGTGCTCGGCGAGGAGTGGCCACGGCGCGTGGCCGCCGCGTGACGCCTCCGGCCGACGTTCCCCCGCCCGAACCGGCCGCGGTGCGAAGGGGCATGGCCGGAGCGACCGAACGCCGTCGCGCGGCGGTGAGCCCTTATGCCGGTGCGAACGCGGCCGCGGAGACGTCGCGTTCGAGTACCGCCCTGTGGAACTCGTAGGTGAGGATGTCAGAGATCTTGATCAGCAGGCAGTAGCGATCCTCCGAGGCGATCTCCCTGACCACCCGCGCGTACTCACGCCGGAGGAAGTGGATGGCGGCCTGGTTCGCCAGCGCGCTCTGCCCGCACACCAGGACCACGGGGCGGCTCGACTCCTGGGGGGTGAACTTCGCGACGAGGGCGTACTCCTCGTTGCCCTGATCGAAGAGGTACTGTTCGCCGCCGACCGAGAAGGCCACGGCCTCGGGCCGATCGCTGTAGGGGTGGATGGTGACGCCCGGCAGATGCGCGGCGAGGTGCCCACCGGCGCGGACATTGGCGTCGCCGAGGGGACCGCCGACACAGAACTCGGTGCGGTCGCCGTTGCTGCCGCGGAAGGAGCCGGAGGCCACCGAGACCTGACAGCCCAACTCGCCCGCGAGCATGGCCAGCTCCACCACGGCCCGCACGTCCCGGTGGTGCACGGCGCGAGGCGCGTTGTGCTTGTTCGGCAGCACGACGAGGCAGGTCTCGCCGGGCCTGACACCGAAGAAGCCCGCCTTCCTGTTCAGGGCCCGGGTGCGCTTGCCGCGCTCCCACAACCAGACGAACCCACCGCCCAGAAGGCTGGTCACCAGCCCCAGCGCTATGTTCGCGAGCGCGGAAAGAATCGCTCCCCCTCCCCTTGCGGATCGATCTCCCACCCCATTCTGCCCGCCCCGTGCGCGGAACCGGACCGCTCGGCGGGGCGTCCAACCGCCGTGCTGTTGGGGAGTCTCCGCACGGCGGTATCGGCCTCGCTGCTGGCTGCGTCGCTGGGACCACCCGCCTCGCCGCCTGCGGCCACCAGCACCCCGCCGCCGGCGCGCACCCCTCCCAGAGCGTCGGCGGCACGGGCCATATCATCGCGATCTTTACGGTGCCGAAAGACCGGCTGCCCGCCAGGCCACGCTTCGCCGCCTCTTGACGAGCGAAGTCGTCCGCTCCTGAACGAAGTTGAACCGAATCACTGGTTCCCATTGACCGGGCCCCACCCGGCACACCAGCGTGTCATATGAACGCCAGCCACCCCCTCCCGAGCCCGATGGAAGGAGTGCGGGTGCACAAGCCGACCTCGCGCCGCACCCTGCTCGCCGCGGCGACCGCCGCCGTCGCCAGCGCATGCAGCCCGCGGACGTTCAGCTCGCCCGCGACGTCCGCATCAGCGCCCACGTCAGCGTCCGCGTCCGCGTCGGCATCCGCCGCACCCTCGGCGTCCGCGGCGACGCGCCGGCCCGCCCCTACCCGGCGCAGTGACCGGGACCGCGCCTCGGCCCTGCTCGGCCGCATGACGCTGGACCAGAAGATCGGCCAGCTCTTCGTCCTGTCGGTGTACGGGCACTCCGCCACCGCGCCCGACCCCGGCGACGCCGCGGCCAACCGCAAGAAGTACGGCGTCGGCAGCGCCGCCGAGCTGGTGGCCAAGTACCACCTCGGCGGGATCATGTATACCGAGTGGGCGAACAACATCCGTGGCCCCCGGCAGATCGCCGCCCTCTCCAACGGCATCCAGAAGGCCGCCCTCGACGGCTCGACCCCCGTGCCCCTGCTCCTCTCCACCGACCAGGAGCACGGCATGGTGGCCCGGATCGGGGCGCCCGCCACGCTGCTCCCGGGGGCGATGGCGCTCGGTGCGGGCGGCCACGTGCCGGACGTGCGGGCGGCCGCCCGGATCGCCGGGGCGGAGCTGGCCGCGCTCGGCATCCGGCAGGACTACGCGCCGGACGCGGACGTCAACGTCGACCCGGCCAACCCGGTGATCGGCATCCGCTCCTTCGGCGCCTCCCCCAAGGCGGTCGCCCGGCTGGTCGCGGCCCAGGTCGAGGGGTACCAGGGCGCCGGGGTCGCGGCCACCGCCAAGCACTTCCCCGGGCACGGCGACACCTCCGTGGACAGCCATGTCGGACTGCCGACGATCACCCACTCCCGCAAGGAGTGGGAGCGGCTGGACGCGCCGCCGTTCCGCGCCGCGATCGCCGCCGGGATCGACTCGGTCATGACGGCGCACCTGCTGTTCCCCGCGCTCGACCCGGCTGACGACCCGGCCACGCTCTCCCGCCCCATCATCACCGGCGTCCTGCGCGAGGAGCTCGGCTACGACGGCGTCGTGATCACCGACTCGCTCGGCATGCAGGGCGTGCGCGAGAAGTACGGCGACGACCGGGTGCCGGTGCTCGCGCTGAAGGCGGGCGTGGACCAGCTGCTGACCCCGCCCGATCTGCCCGCCGCCTGGAACAGCGTGCGCGCGGCGGTACGGAAGGGCGAGATCAGCGAGGACCGGCTCGACGCGTCGGTGCTGCGCGTCCTGGAACTCAAGGCGCGCCGGGGGCTGCTGGACGAGCCGTACACCAGCGGCCGCGCGGTGGACCGTACGGTGGGCACCCGCGAGCACGCCGCGACCGCCGCGCGCATCGCGGACCGCACCACCACGCTGATCACCAACCGCGGCGGGCTGCTGCCGCTGTCCCGCCGCCGCCACCGCAAGCTGCTCGTGGTCGGCGTGGACCCCGCCGCCCCGACCGGCACCGGCGGCCCGCCCACGGCCGTCCTCGCCCGCGCCCTCGACGCGCTCGGCTTCACCGCGAAGGCCCTGTCCACCGGCACCGGCAGCGCGCCCGATCCGTCCCCGGCGCGGATCGACGAGGCGGTCGCGGCGGCGCGCGAACGGGACGCGGTGATCGTGCTGACCCGCGACGTCGACGCCGGGTCCGGTCAGCGGCGGCTGGTCTCGGAACTGTCCGCCACCGGGATGCCGGTGGTCCACGTCGCGATCAAGGACCCGTACGACATCGCCCAGTTGGGCAACGACCCCGGCGCGTCGCTGGCCACCTACGGCTGGACGGACGTCGAAGTGCGGGCCGCCGCCCGGGTCATCGCCGGGAAGCGGGACCCGCGCGGACGCCTGCCGGTGGCGGTGCGCCGCGCGGACGCCCCCTCCCGGGTGCTGTACCCGATCGGGCACGGGCTCTCGTACTGAGGCCGGTGGGCGGGGACAATCCCCCACCCCGCCCCTTCCCGAAACCGGGGGGCACCCCCGGACCCCAGGGCGGTACGCAGCTGCGGTGGGCGCTGGGCGCCGTGTTCGTCCGCCAAGGGCTGTCACAGGGGCTCATGCGGGCCCCGGCAGCGAGGCGGGGACGCCTACGGCCCACCACCACGGTTCCGGGCCGTGGCCACCGCAGGTTCGGGCCGCGCCCAGGGCCGGAGCCAGGCCAGGGCCGAGGCCCGGGGCCCGAAGCAGGGACCCGGTCCACCCGGGCCCGGGTGGGCCGGGGCGGCACGGG
>NZ_RIBZ01000700.1:0-6997 GCF_003721215.1 Streptomyces botrytidirepellens | reverse complement strand
CGCACCGCGGCGGCCGCGGGGCGCGCCTGGGCCGCGGCCCCCTTCCCCGAGCGAGCCGCGGCCCTGCGGCGCGCGGCCGACGCCTTCCGGAGCCACGCCGACGAGATCGCCGACTGGATCGTGCGGGAGGCCGGATCGTCACGGGCGAAGGCCGCCCTGGAGGTGGCGGTCGCCGCCGCGGAGTGCGAGGAGGCCGCCGCCCTGCCCGCGGCGCCCACCGGTGAGCTGCTGCCCTCGACGCAGCCGCGGCTGAGCATGGCGCGCCGAATCCCGGTCGGGGTGGTCGGCGTGATCTCGCCGTTCAACTTCCCGCTGATCCTGTCCATCCGCTCCATCGCCCCGGCGCTCGCGCTCGGCAACGCCGTCCTCCTCAAGCCCGATCCGCGCACCCCGGTATCCGGCGGGGTGGTGCTCGCCCGCGTCTTCGAGGAGGCCGGGCTGCCCGCGGGGCTGCTGCACTGCCTGCCGGGCGACGCGGACGTCGGCGCGGCGATCGTCCGCGACCCGGCGGTGCGGGTCGTGTCGTTCACCGGCTCCACCGCCGCGGGCCGCGCGGTCGGGGCGCTGGCCTCCGAGCAGCTGACCCGGGCCCATCTGGAACTGGGCGGCAACAGCGCCCTGATCGTGCTGGACGACGCGGACGTGGAGGCCGCCGCGTCCTGCGGGGCCTGGGGGAACTTCCTCCACCAGGGGCAGATCTGCATGGCGGTCGGCCGCCATCTGGTGCATGAGTCGCGGTACGAGGAGTACCTCGGCCTGCTCGCCAAGAAGGCCGAGCAGCTCACCGTCGGCGACCCCTTCCGCGAACCGGTCGCCCTCGGCCCGCTCATCGACGACCGGCAGCTCGGCCATGTCGTGGACGTCGTCGAACGCAGCGTGGCCGCGGGCGCCCGGGTGGTCACCGGCGGCACCCACCGGGGCCGGTTCTACCGGCCCACCGTGCTGGCCGACTGCGGCCCGTCCGTACCCGCCTGGGACGAGGAGGTGTTCGGCCCGGTCGCGTGCGTACGCCCGTACCGGGACGACGACGAGGCCGCGGCGCTCGCCGCCGACTCCCCGTACGGCCTGAGCCTGGGCATCCTCACCGCCGACACGGCACGCGGGCTCGCGCTGGCCGAGCGGATTCCCAGCGGAATGGTCCACATCAACGACCAGACGGTCAACGACGATCCGAACGCGCCCTTCGGCGGCCTTGCCGCGTCCGGTTTCGGCCGGGTGGGCGGCGCCCGGGCCAATCTCGACGCCTTCACCGAGACGCAGTGGCTGACCCTGCGCGGCGACACCGCGCGCTACCCGTTCTGAGCCATTCCGAGCCACGGAGATTTCACGATGACCGAAACCCTCGCCGCCGTGGTGAACAAGCCCGGCGCCCCCTTCTCCCTGGAGCGGATCACCCTGGACGAGCCCCGGCCGGACGAGGTCGTGGTCCGGCTGGCCGCCGCCGGGCTCTGCCACACCGATCTGACCGTGCGCGACGGCCATCTGCCCTTCCCGCTGCCCGGCGTCCTCGGCCACGAGGGCGCGGGCGTCGTGGAGCGGGTCGGATCGTGGGTGGGCCGGGTGCGGCCGGGCGACCATGTCGTCCTGACCTTCACCTCGTGCGGTACGTGCGGCACCTGCCGCGGCGGCCATCCCGCCTACTGCGCCTCCTGGCTCCCGCTCAACCTCCTCGGGGGCACCCGCGGCGACGGCACCGCGACCCTGCGGCGCGGCGGCGATCCGGGAAGCAACGGGCTTGGAGGCAATGGGCTGGGCGGCAACGGGCTGGGCTGTCACTTCTTCGGCCAGTCGTCCTTCGCGACGCACGCGCTGGTGGACGAGCGCAGCGTGGTCAGGGTCCCGGCGGACGTCCCCCTGACCACGCTCGCCCCCTTCGGCTGCGGCATCCAGACCGGGGTGGGCGCCGTCCTGAACGTCCTGCGGCCCCGGCCCGGCAGCACGATCGCGGTCTTCGGCACCGGCGCGGTCGGGCTCGCCGCCCTGATGGCCGCCGTGCTCGGCCCGGTCCGGCAGGTGATCGCCGTCGACCGGCTCGCCCCGCGGCTGGCGCTGGCCCGGAAGCTGGGCGCCACGGCCGTGGTCGACGCCGCGGAGGAGGACACCGCGGCCGCCCTGGTCGAGCTGACGGACGGCCTCGGCGTCGACTGCGCCCTGGAGACCACTGGCCACCCCGGCGTCCTGCGCACCGCCATCGACGCGCTCGCGCCCCGGGGCGAGGTCGCGGTCATCGGGGCGCCGCCCATGGGCACCGAGGTGGCGGTCGACGTCAACGGCATGCTTCCGGGCCGCCGCATCACCGGCGTCACGCTCGGCGACAGCGAACCGGAGCAGCTGATACCGCTGATGGTCGCCCTCCACCAGCAGGGTCGGCTGCCGGTGGACCAGCTGATCCGGACCTATCCGTTCGCCCGGATCGAGGAGGCGGCGGCGGACATGACGGCGGGCACCACGATCAAGCCGGTGCTGACCTTCGAGGACGCGTGAACGACAGTGAACTATTCGGCCACACCGGCGAGGTCGCGGATGCGGCGGGCCTGGGCGGCACGCTCGGCGGCGCGCTGCTCGTCGTACGTACGGTCCGCAGCGCCCCGCAGCAGCGCCTTGGTCTCGACCACGGCGTCGCGGGGGGCGGCGAGCAGGGCCGCGGCCAGGTCCTGGACCGCGCCGTCCAGCTCGGCGGCGGGCACCACGAGGTTGGCGAGGCCGGTGCGCTCGGCCTCCTCGGCGCGGACGGAGCGCCCGGTCGCGCAGATCTCCAGCGCCCGGGCGTACCCCACGAGCCCGACCAGCGGATGGGTACCGGTCAGGTCCGGCACCAGGCCGAGGCTGGTCTCGCGCATCGCGAACTGCGCGTCCTCCGCGCACACCCGCAGGTCACAGGCGAGGGCGAGCTGGAAGCCCGCCCCGATCGCATGGCCCTGCACCGCGGCGATGGACACGATGTCGTTGCGCCGCCACCAGGTGAACGCGTCCTGGTAGGCGGCGATGATCCCGTCCAGCTCGGCGTCCGGGCGGCGGGCCATCTCCGGGAAGGACGGCTCGCCGTCGAACCCCTCGGGGGTGAACGCCTGCCGGTCAAGACCGGCCGAGAAGGACACGCCCTCGGCGCGCAGCACCACCACCCGCACGCTGCCGGGCAGCAGCGACCCCGCCTCGGCCAGCGCCCGCCACAACGCGGGCGACTGGGCGTTGCGCTTGGCCGGATTGGTCAGGGTCACCGTGGCGACCGCGTCATCGACGGTGAGCGATACGCCGTCCTTGTCGAGCAGGGTCACAGGAAGCCTCCGGTCGGCCGCAGTCAGTACAAGTGACTGCACAGTAACCACCCGGTCGAACGGACGATCAACCGGGTGGCACTGTCCACACCTGCTTCCGGTGACGAACCGCTGACGCGAGACGCGCGATCAGGCCGATGCGGCCTTCTTGCCTCGCGTCGCGCCACCGCGACCACGTAGGGACACTCCTGATTCGCTGAGCATCCGGTGGACGAATCCGTAGGAACGGCCGGTCTCCTCGGCCAGCGCCCGGATGCTCGCACCGGAGTCGTACTTCTTCTTCAGGTCTGCCGCGAGCTTTTCGCGCGCGGCGCCGGTCACCCGGCTGCCCTTCTTCAGAGTCTCGGCCACCCGTGCCTCCTCATGGGAAGTGCGCTCTGGACTCTCATGATCACCCCTAGGCGGCTTCCTGGCCACCCATTCGGCAAGACCTGTGGAGGAAGGATTCCGAGAAATGGCGCCATACGAGCCTTCGGAATCCAGGATTCCGGCGGCTTACGCCCTGTCAGTCTTTCTTGATCCGCGAAGAAAGGGCAGGTCAGGACCTATGTGCCAGAGGTTGGACGGAGAGCGACCGGCGCGCGGCACGTGCCGTGCGCCGGTCGTGGGCGGCGCGCCGCGATACCAGCCGTTCTCACTCAGATGACGGATCACGCCTAGGCCGAATGATCTACGAGGCCATGGGTGGGGGATCAGGCGGGGCCCGACGCCCGGAGGTCAGGCCAGCGCGACCAGATCCGCGTAGTCCTCGCCCCACAGGTCCTCGACCCCGTCCGGCAGCAGAATGATCCGCTCCGGCTGGAGGGCGTCCACCGCGCCCTCGTCGTGGGTCACCAGCACCACAGCGCCGGTGAAGGTGCGCAGCGCGCCGAGGATCTCCTCGCGGCTGGCCGGGTCGAGGTTGTTGGTGGGCTCGTCGAGCAGCAGGACGTTGGCCGAGGAGACGACCAGGGTGGCCAGCGCGAGCCGGGTCTTCTCACCGCCGGAGAGCACTCCGGCGGGCTTGTCCACGTCGTCGCCGGAGAACAGGAACGAGCCGAGCGTCTTGCGGATGTCGACCAGGTCGAGGTCGGGCGCGGCCGAGCGCATGTTCTCCAGGACGGTGCGGTCCGGGTCGAGCGTCTCGTGCTCCTGCGCGTAGTAGCCGAGCTTCAGCCCGTGACCGGGCGTGACCTCGCCGGTGTCCGGCTTCTCGACCCCGGCCAGCAGCCGCAGCAGGGTGGTCTTGCCCGCGCCGTTGAGGCCCAGGATGACGACCCGGGAGCCCTTGTCGACGGCCAGGTCGACATCGGTGAAGATCTCCAGGGAGCCGTACGACTTCGACAGGCCCGCGGCGGTCAGCGGGGTCTTGCCGCACGGGGCCGGGTCCGGGAAGCGCAGCTTGGCGACCTTGTCGGACTGCCGCACCTCGTCCAGGCCGGACAGCAGCTTCTCGGCCCGCCGGGCCATGTTCTGCGCGGCGACCGTCTTGGTGGCCTTGGCGCGCATCTTGTCGGCCTGCGAGTTGAGCGCGGCGGCCTTCTTCTCGGCGTTGGCGCGCTCGCGCTTGCGGCGCTTCTCGTCGGCCTCGCGCTGGGCCTGGTAGAGCTTCCAGCCCATGTTGTAGATGTCGATCTGCGAGCGGTTGGCGTCCAGGTAGAACACCTTGTTGACGACCGTCTCGACGAGGTCGACGTCATGGGAGATGACGATGAAGCCGCCGCTGTAGGTCTTCAGGTAGTCCCGCAGCCAGATGATCGAGTCGGCGTCGAGGTGGTTCGTCGGCTCGTCCAGCAGCAGGACGTCGGAGTCCGAGAACAGGATCCGGGCCAGCTCGACGCGGCGGCGCTGACCGCCGGAGAGGGTGTGCAGCGGCTGGCCGAGCACCCGGTCCGGCAGGCCCAGACTGGCCGCGATGGTCGCGGCCTCCGCCTCGGCCGCGTAGCCGCCCTTGGTCAGGAACTCCGTCTCCAGGCGCTCGTACTTCTTCATCGCGCGCTCGCGGGTGGCGCCCTTGCCGTTGGCCATGCGGTCCTCGTTCTCGCGCATCTTGCGCAGCACGGAGTCGAGGTCGCGGGCGGAGAGGATGCGGTCGCGCGCGAGGACGTCGAGGTCGCCGGTGCGCGGGTCCTGCGGCAGATAGCCGACCTGGCCGGAACGGGTGATGCTGCCGCCGGCCGGGATGCCCTCGCCCGCCAGGCACTTGGTGAGGGTGGTCTTCCCGGCGCCGTTGCGGCCGACGAGGCCGATGCGGTCGCCCTTGGCGATGCGGAAGGAAGCGGACTCGATCAGAACACGGGCGCCGGCACGCAGCTCGACGCCGGATGCGGTGATCACGGGAATTACTCCTGGGCAGGATGGACGGCGGACGGGACAGACCAGCGGGCGGGGCCGACGCCGTCTAATGCACGAGGAGAATTGCCATGCGGCTAGTTTAGCGGGGCGGGCAACCGGTTTTTCCCTGGGGTCCGGAAGCTCCCCGTCGCCCGCTGGCCCGCTCCCCCGCCTGACGCGGGCCCCTCAGACGCCGCCCGTGTGGACCTGGAAGGCCGCCCGGCGCACCGCCTTGGCGAGGGCCGGGTCGGGGTGGGCGGCGGCCAGCGCCACCAGCACCTGCACCGTACGGGGGTGGCCGACGGCCCGCACCTCCGCCAGCAGCGCGGGCACCGTGCCCTGCACCGCCGACTCCAGGTGGCGCACCAGCAGCGGGCTCTCGCCGTGGTCGGAGATGGCCGCGGCGGTGTCCACCCACAGCCAGGTGGCCTCCTCTCGGGTGAGCACGTCCAGCGCGTCCTCGGGGTCGGCGCCCTCGTGCTCGGCGAGCCACAGCAGCGCGTACGGCCGCAGGCACGATTCGTCCACGACGGCCCGCACCGCGGGCTCGGCGGGCGCCCCGGCGACCCGCAGCGCCTCGAACGCGAGCCCGCGCAGCAGCGCGTCGTCGCCGCGCGCGGCGTCCAGCAGTTCGCTGATGGCGCTGCCCACCGGGCGGGCGGCGAGCCAGGCCCGGTACTCGGCGCGGGCGGGCCCGGGGGTGAGGCCCGCGCAGCCGCGCAGCATGTCGGCGGCGGGGTGCTCGATGTTCCCGGCGGGGCTCTGGGCGGCCACGCAGATCTGCTCCAGCTTGACCCACACCGCCCAGTTGCCGAGCGCGGTGAGGACGGCGTCGCCTTCGAGGACGGTGAGCGCCCCGACGGAGGCGAGCGCGTCCAGGGCCCAGCCGAGCAGGCCCTCCAGCGCGTCGTCGTCCTCCTCGGCGCCCTCCGCCCGCTCCCCGCGAGCGGTCCCGTGGTCGGCCGGGTCCGGGGTCGCGGCGGGGTCGGCGGGGTCGTCGGCGTCTCCCGGCGCGGCCACCCCGTACGGCACCTCGCAGCGCTCGGTGCGCAGCTCCGCGACCCGCTTGCGCAGCATGTCCAGCAGCGTGGAGATCTGCACCGGGCCCGCGGACAGCTGGAGCAGCGGGAGCAGCTGCGGTACGGCCTCGACCACCTCGGCGACGGCCGTGGGCTCGGCGGTCTCCGGTGCGGGGCTGGCCAGCGACCAGGCGTCGAGCAGCGCGACCCAGCCGCGCAGCACCGCGCTGTCGTCGCGGTCCCAGGCCTGGAGCCGCCAGCCGGGGCGGGCGGTGCCGCCGTGCAGGTCGACGAGCCCGACGAGCCGCGCCCGGTCCCAGTCGGCGCGCACCTCCTCGGGGCTGCGCCCGAGCGCCGCGGCGGCGCGGGCGGCCGCCTCGTCGGACAGGG
>NZ_RIBZ01000697.1:0-6937 GCF_003721215.1 Streptomyces botrytidirepellens | reverse complement strand
CGGCGGGGGTTGCCGGGGCGGCCGCCGGGCTGCCCGCGGCGGCCGCGCTGGCCTCGGCGGCGGCGGGGCTGTACGGGCTGGGCTTCGGCGCGCTACAGAACGACACCCTGGTGATGATGTTCCGCCGGGCGGGCCCGCAGGGGCACGGCATGGCCAGCACGGCGTGGAACATGGCCTACGACGCGGGTACCGGGGCGGGTGCCGTGGTCGTGGGCGTGGCCTCCCAAGTGGTGGGCGTGGACGGCGCCTTCGCGGCGGCGGCCGTCCTGATCGGGCTGGTCGGTCCGCTCGCCCGGCACGAGCGCGGCCACGAGAGCGCCCACCGGGCTACCCCGGCTCCAGCGGGCGAGACCTGCTGAACAGCAGTTGGCCGGAACGTTTCAAACCGACTTGCCGCGCGCGTTCCCGGCATCGACGCTACACATTCCAGCGAACAGGAAGGCAGTTCGATGGCCATCACGTCACACTCCACCGGAAAGACCCGCAGCGGCGGGAGCGGAAGTGCCTTCGTCGACCTCAGTCACGAGATCACCTCGGGCGCGACGGCCTATCCCGGGATGCAGCAGCCGGTGCTGGAGGACTACATCTCCCGCGAGAAGTCACGGGAGATGTACGCGCCCGGCACCGAGTTCCACAGCGCACGGCTGTGCCTGGTCGGGCAGTCCGGAACCTACCTCGACGTGCCCTTCCACCGTTACGCGGACGGCTACGACCTGACCCGTCTGGATCTGCGCCAGGTCGCCAACGTGCAGGCCTGCGTGATCGACACGGACGAGGAAGAAATCGGCCCCGAGTGTCTGGCGGGCCGTGACCTCGCGGGCCGGGCCGTGCTCCTGCGCACCGGCTGGTCACGGCACTGGGGAACGGATCGCTACGGCAACGGACATCACCCGCATCTGTCGGCAGAGGCCGCCGCGCTCCTGACCCAGGCGGCCCCGGCCGTCGTGGGCATCGACTCCCTGAACATCGACGGCACCCACACCGGCGAACGCCCCGCCCACTCCCTGCTGCTGGGCGCGGGCATCCCCCTGGTCGAGCACTTGACGCACCTCGCCCAGCTGCCGTCGTCCGGTGCGCGCTTCACCGCCGTGCCGGTGAAGGTCTCGGGGACCTGCCGTTCGACATGCACTTATTCGAAACCGCCCCGTACGAGGAGCGGAGGCTGGTGGGAGAAGGCGTCCTGGAGGCGGCGGTATCACTCCAGGAGACAGGCGAAGAGCCACGAGATCTACTACGGGTCGTGCCCTTGCGGCACGACCCGTTCCTGTTCGTCGGGCCGCCGGATCTCATCTCCGCGGTGACCCGGCCCGGTGCTGGTCAGCCGCTGTCGGCGATGCGCTGGGTGCTGCCCCGGGCCGGTTCGGACTGTGACCGTCTCATCGCCACCCACTTCGCACGGCACAAGATCACCGCGCGTCCGGTGGGCCGCACCGACGACTGGGTGCTCGCCCAGGAGATGGCGATCGCCCTGAACGCCCTGGCGTTCGTGCCGTCCTCGGCGCTCGCCACCCGCAGCGACCTCGCCCGCTGTCTTCAGGCCGGAGAGATCCCCGCGCCCGCGCGCACCGTGGTTCTGGTCGCCGAGGCCGCCGCCGCGGCGACCAGGTGGTTCACCGTGTTGCAGCAACGCCTCCAGCAGGCCTATACGCGCACCGCGGGCGTCGCCTACGGCACCTGATCCGGACCCTAGGGCACCTGATCCGGGCGCTGATTCCGCAGCCGGACCAGCCCTTCGTATTCACTCTTCAGCTTCCACTCGGGGTCCGGTGGAACATGGCCGGGACGCGGGACGTAGTCGGAATGGCGGCGCTGTCCGACCTCGTGCAGATAACGCGGGCAGTTCTCGAACACCTCCGTCGTCCGTATGAGTACGACGGCGTCCGCCTCCGGGAATACCTCGAGCTGTTCGGGGTTTTGTGAAACCTGTGCCTCGCCGTTGATGCGCAGCTTTATCGGCTTCTCGTAGTCGATGATGAGAATCCCCACGCGAGGATTCTCCAGGATGTTTCCGAGGCTGCGGAACATGCCGTTTCCGTCGTAGCTGGGAAACATCAGCTGATCGGGGGCGAGGATCTTCAGGAAGCCGGGGAGTCCTCCCTTGTAGGAGCAGTCGGGAGCCCCTGCGGCGTTCGCGGTGGCGAGGTAGAAGCAGTCCGCCGCCTCGATGATCCCGGCCGCCGTGTCGTCCAGGCGGTCGGCCACGTAGCGCTGTGCGATGTGGTCCGCCAGCCTCCGGGTTCCCAGGAGATCCTGGACCCGGCGCGGGCCCTGGCCATAGAAGTCGTGACCGGGTGCAGACATGATCGTCCTCTTTCAGGCGACATCACGGTCGGTCCATCGTTGAAGCCGGTCGGCACGAAGTGCAATGACCGTACACATATCGCGAACGTTGCCCATTCCGGGCGGCCAGGATTATGCCGTCGTTCTTCATCGTGGTGGCTCTTCGCCGGGAACTGGGGAACGCTGTCGGACATGGTCACCGGCACATGACAGGAACGGTGTGCGGAAATCCCGGAACCCCGGAATACCGACACGCCACCACAGCCGGAAAGGATGGACATGTCCCCTACGATATGGGCGAAGGAAATCGCGGAGAATCGCTTCGCCAGTGGCAGCGTCTTCACGCTCCTGGACGAGGACTACAGCACTCCGGCCGAGTGGGACGCGTTCGCCGACAGCTGGTCGCGGCTGCCGGTGGACGCGTTCATGGCGCACGGCGAGACCTACCGCAGGCGCCGGCACTCCGTGTTCAACGTGTACGCGGACGGCCTCATCGACGAACTACAGCCCCGGCCCTATCTCCAGAGCCCGGACATCAACCACCTCAACGGAGGTGTGCTGCGGACCTATGAGCCGATCGAGACCGCGGTCACCTCCGGGTCCCTGTTCCGCGGTCTGCTGGCCGGTCTCACCGCCGTCCTCACCGAGGTGCACGGCTTCGACGTCTGGCACCACCAGTGCTTCCAGAACCGGATCACCACCAGCAGCGAACAGACCGGCAACCCGACCCCCGAGGGCATGCACCGCGACGGCGTGGACTACGTCGTCACCCTCCTGGTCCGCCGGTGCGGCATCGAGGGCGGGCGCAGCGGCCTGTACGACGCGGTGACGCGCCGCCAGATCCACTCCGAGCCGCTCACCGCCCCCGGCGACACGCTGCTCGCCGACGACGGGGAGACGCTGCACGACGCCACCCCCATCACCCCCGCGGAGCCGGACCGCCCCGGCTACCGGGACGTGTTCATCGACGTCATCACCCGCGGTACGCAGCCCCGCTGAGCCGTGCGACGCGCCCGGCTCACTGTGCCCAACTCAAGGCCCAGCTCAAGGCCCAACTCAAGGAAGGAACACCGCACATGACGCTCACCACTTTCCGTGACGCGCCCACCGCAACGTTCGCCGACCAGCTCGACTCGGCCTTCCCCGATCACGGCAACCCTGATCCGCAGGCCCGGCTGTCCCTGCTGGGGCGGCTGCACAAGCACTACGTGGCCTACATGGCCGGGCCGGAGGCGTTCGCGTCCATTCCCCGGCTCAACGCCGACCCGCAGATCACGGCCATCGAGGACGCCTGGCTCGCGTGGGAGGACGCCCAGGTCGACACCGCGGACCTGCCCGCCGACGGAGCCGCCTTCCGCGAGTGGTTCCTCGCGGTCGCGGATGCCCACACGCAGCCGGAGTTCTGCGACTACCTGGCCCACGAGGCGAACCTGGAGGAGATGGCCCTCTTCTTCATGGGCGAGGAACTCGTGGACAGCAAGTTCGACGACCTCATGGCCATGGTCCAGATCGGCACCGAGGGCCACACCAAGCTCACCATCGCCGAGAACTACTGGGACGAGATGGGTGAGGGCGACATCAACGGCGTCCACACCCGCATGTTCGAGCACTCGGCCGTCTACATGCGCGACTGCCTGGACAAAGCCGGTGTCGACCGCGGTCAGCTGTACTGCCCCGAGGCCTATGAGAACGCCTGCCTGCTGCTGATGTACGGCATCCACCGCCATCTCAACCCCCGTGCCCTGGGCGCGATGGGTGTCCTGGAGCAGAGTGCCTCTCCCCGCTTCCAGGCCATGGTCGACGGCTGCGACCGCTTGGGCGTGCCGTCCGACGTCATCGACTACCAGCGGGTCCATGTCCATGTGGATGCCGACCACGGGGCCGAATGGTTCGACGGCGTGTTCGTGCCGCTCGTCGACCGCTCCCCCGCTCTGCTGCGGGCGATCTCCATCGGCGTGGCCACCCGGGTCCGCGTGGCCAACGGCTACTACCGGCACATCTGGCAGGCCATGCGCGCCCTCCGTGACTGAAGGGACCGAAGATGTCCGCTCCTTCTCCAGCACAGCCCCGACTTCTCTTCCAGAAGGCACGGGTCGCCCGGCGGGACGAAACCGTCTTCATCGCCAAGCTCCTCGTGGCCCTCGGCCTGGTGGGGTTCGCCGGATACCTCGCCCTCGCTCCTTCCCTGCCCGTCGCGCTCGCCGGAACGCTTCTGCTCGGCGCCCTCTACACGCACATGGTGGAACTCCAGCACCAGTGCCTGCATCACTCGGCGTTCCGCGCCGCCAAGCCCCACCGCCTGGTCGGCGTTCCGCTGGGCATCCCGCTGCTGGTGTCCTACAGCCACTACCGGGTCCGCCATCTCCAGCACCACCGCTATCTCGGCACACCGCAGGACCTCGAGTTCTTCGGCTTCGACACCCGCAAACCACTCACCTGGGGCCTGCTGGTGCGCGGGCTCCTGGACTACCCGCGCCTCCTCGCCGTCCTCAAGGACATCGGCCAGAGCTACACCGGCCGCTGGACGTATGACCTGGGGCAGATAGCCGAACGGCGCCGGCGGGACATCATCGCCGAGTACCGGCTGCTGGGGGTGATCCTCGCCGGTGCCGCCGCGGTGGCCGTCGCCGGGTACGGAGACTTCCTGCTGCGGCTGTGGGTGGTGCCGCTGCTGTTCGCCGTTCCGATGCACTTCCTGGTGGAGCTGCCCGAACACCTGCTGTGCGACAGCGAGACCACCGATGTGCTGCACAACACCCGGTCCATTCGCGGCAGCTGGCTGACCACCTGGTTCACCAACGGCAACAATCTGCACATCGAGCACCACGCGGCGATGACCGTGCCGATCAACCGGCTGCCGGAGCGGCATGACGAGGCGCGGCGGCACGCCACCCACGTGGAGCGCAGCTATGTCGACTTCTTCAGGAAGACGGCCGCGGCCGCCCGGCACAACAACCTGAGGAAGGCGCCCGAGCCCCACACGCCGGGGAGCTGGCGATGACCGTTGCCGTGGACCGGGTCCGCCACGCCACGATGAGCGTGCGGGGCTCCGCCATCCATCACGCACGCCTCCTGATCAACGATGTCGTCCCCGACGCGCTGCGCGTCTCCTGCGTCGACGACGTCATCCGCATCGAGGCTCCCGAGGCCGACCTCCGCATCCAGCTGGGGCCCACCCCCGCCGGAGACGGCACCCGGCTGAGCTTTTGTGCCACGTTCCGGGAGGACAAGCCCGCCGGGGGCACCTGGTGGTCCAGCTGGGAGACGGAGGTCCGCGCCCAGCCGCACAGCCGCCACGTGGGCGAGATCATCGCCGATGAGATCCGGCGAAGCCGTACCTGCTTCGCCCATGCCCTCCCCGATCCGGCACACGATCCGGCACGCGCCGAACCCGGCTGAAGCGCTCCGGAGGCAGGCTGCCCGCCCCCGCACACCATCCGGCGCGGGCAGCCTGCCTCCGTATGCGTCCAAGCGGCCGCTGACCAGGAAGCAGTGACGACATGGAACTGACCGAAGCAGTCCTCACCCGCCGAAGCCAGCAGCAGTTGACGGATCCCGCACCCGACGACGAACAGTTCACCCGGCTCCTGCGGACCGCCTCCGCCGCGCCGGACCACGGACGGCTGCGGCCCTGGCGGTGGGTCCTCCTCAGGGGCGGGCAGCGCCACCGGCTGGGACGGGCCCTCGCCGCGGCAGGCCCCGACGACGCGCAGGCCCGTGCGGCGCTCAAGCCCTTGCGGGCGCCTCTGCTCGCCTCGATCGTCTTCGTCCCGCGGCAGAACACCAGGGTCCCGCGGTGGGAGCAGCTGGCCGCCACCGCGGCGCTGGTGCACTGCCTGGAGCTGCTGCTCCACGATCACGGCTGGGGAAGCATCTGGCGCACCGGGCAGGGGCTGGGGTCCCCCGCGGTGCACGACGCCTTGGCGCTCCGGCCCGGGGAACAGCTGCTGGGCTGGCTCTACATCGGCACCCCGCACCCGCACCGCTCGAGGGCGCCGAAGCCGGTGCCCGACGTACAGGACACCATCACCCGGCTGGGCGCCTCGATCGAGTCGTCAGCGGCGTGAGCTGGTCCTGGTGGTGGTCTTCCGGTAGCCGAAGGGGCCGGGGAGGTCCATGGAGGTCGTCCGGCGGCCGGTCGAGGAGTAGGTGCGCTTGGCGTCGCCCTTGCCGACCGTGACCGAGACCGACTTGCGGTTGATGTTGAGCCGGACGCCGGGAAGGATGCGGAAGCTCTTGCGGAAGGTGACGGGCACGATGACTCCTTTCCTCGCCTCTTCGCGTTCCCCGCACGCACGTTCGTACGCGGCGCGGGCTCCCGGAGACGCTTCACCAACGGGGCGGTGACGGCCGCGTCACGCCCGTGCTGGCACTCTCACCGGGAGAAATGTGCAGTGAGAGGGGTTTCGTCCGATGCCACCCCCGAAGGCCCTCGCGCTGCGGCCCAGGACGTCGAAGAGGGTTCCCACCCCGGCGAACCCGACGAAGGAACGGCCGGACGTACGCGGCCCCGCGCGGCACCCGTTACCCGCGTCCAACGCGGCGGTATCGGCGGCCCTGGCCGCCGGGCGCGGACCGGCGCCGCTTCCGCCGTCGGACCGGCTGCCGGACGCCGGGCAGGACACGGTCGGCAACGGCGCGGTCGCGGCGTCCGCGG
>NZ_RIBZ01000698.1:0-6922 GCF_003721215.1 Streptomyces botrytidirepellens | reverse complement strand
GCCGGGCTACCGGGCCGCCAGGCCACGACAGCGCCCGGCGGCGCGGGACCGTCGGGCCACCGGGCCGCCACTGCGCCGTGCCACCGGGCCGCTGGGCCGCCGGGCCACCGGAAGACCAAGCCGCCAGGCCGTCGGGAGACCGGGCACCCGAGCGTCGGGCTCGGGCTGCCATGGCCGCCGGGCCGACACACCGCCGGGCCACCGGAAGACCAGGCCGCCGGGCCGCCAGTCCGCCACAGCACCGGGCCACCGGAAGACCGGGCCGCCCGGCTGCCAGGCCACCACACCGCCGGGCCACCACACCGCCCGGCCGCCACACCACCGGCCCGCCCGGCGGCCCTTGGGGGCTAGGCGCGGACCGTGGTCAGGACCTCGTCGCGGATGCGGTCCGCGGTTTTGGCGTCGCGGGCTTCTACGTTCAGGCGCAGCAGGGGCTCGGTGTTGGAGGGGCGGAGGTTGAACCACCAGTCGGCGCTGGTGACCGTCAGGCCGTCCAGCTCGTCCAGTGCGATGCCCTCGGCCTTGCGGCCCTCGTAGGCGGCCTTGACGGCCTCCATGCGGCCGGTCTGGTCGGCGACGGTGCTGTTGATCTCGCCGGAGGCGGCGTAGCGGTCGTACTGCTCGACGAGCTGCGACAGGGGCTGCTGTCCGCCGCCGAGGGCGGCCAGGACGTGGAGGGCGGCGAGCATGCCGGTGTCGGCGTTCCAGAAGTCGCGGAAGTAGTAGTGCGCGGAGTGCTCGCCGCCGAAGATCGCGCCGGTGCGGGCCATCTCGGCCTTGATGAAGGAGTGGCCGACGCGGGTGCGGATGGGGGTGCCGCCGTTCTCCTTGACGACCTCGGGGACGGACCAGGAGGTGATGCAGTTGTGGATGACCGTCCCGCCCGGGTGCTTGGCCAGTTCGCGGGCGGCGACCAGGGCGGTGATCGCGGAGGGGGCCACCGGTTCGCCGCGCTCGTCGACGACGAAGCAGCGGTCGGCGTCGCCGTCGAAGGCGAGGCCGATGTCGGCGCCGGTCTCGCGGACGCGGGCCTGGAGGTCGACGATGTTCTCGGGGTCGAGGGGGTTGGCCTCGTGGTTGGGGAAGGTGCCGTCCAGCTCGAAGTAGAGGGCGTCCAGCTCCAGCGGGAGCCCCTCGAAGACGGTGGGGACGGTGTGGCCGCCCATGCCGTTGCCCGCGTCCACGACGACCTTCAGCGGTCGGATGGCGGTGAGGTCCACGAGGGTGCGCAGATGGGCGGCGTAGTCGGTGAGGACGTCGCGCTGGGTGATCGTGCCGGGGTCGGCGGCGGGCTCGGGGGCTCCGGTCTCGGCCCAGCCTTCGACCAGGGAGCGGATCTCGGCCAGGCCCGTGTCCTGGCCGACGGGTGCGGCGCCCGCCCGGCACATCTTGATGCCGTTGTACTGGGCGGGGTTGTGGCTGGCCGTGAACATCGCGCCGGGCAGGTCGAGGTGGCCGCTGGCGAAGTAGAGCTGGTCGGTCGAGCAGAGGCCGATCTCGGTCACGTTCACCCCCAGGGAGGCGGCCCCCCGGGCGAAGGCGCGCGACAGGCCCGGCGACGAGGGGCGCATGTCATGGCCGACGACGATCGCGGCCGCGCCGGTCACCCGGGTGAAGGCGGCGCCGAACAGCTCGGCGAGGGGTTCGTCCCACTGGTCCGGGACCACACCGCGGATGTCGTACGCCTTCACGATCTGCGACAAGTCGGGCACAGCCAACCCCTTCTCGAGGTCCTTCTTACACGGAACTCAAAACCTACCCTTCGGACCTGGGCGGCAACTGTGAGGCTCACCTACCGGCCTACGGCAGCATCCAGCCCAGCAGGAACGACGACTGCGCGACGACGATCAGGCACATCAACAGCAGCAGCCCCAGACTCCACGGCAGCACCTTCCGCAACAGATCCCCCTCACGCCCCTTGAGTCCGACCGCGGCGCACGCGATGGTGAGGTTCTGCGGGGAGATCATCTTGCCGAGGACACCGCCCGAGCTGTTGGCCGCGGCGAGCAGGTCGGGCGAGAGCCCGGACTCGCGGGCGGCGGTGACCTGGAGTGCGCCGAAGAGGGCGTTGGCAGAGGTGTCCGAGCCGGAGACGGCGACGCCGAACCAGCCGAGCACCGGGGAGAGGAAGGCGAGCCCGGCCCCGGCCGCGGCGACGAAGTGGCCGATGGTGGCAGCCTGCCCGGAGAGGTTCATGACGTACGCGAGGGCGAGCACCGAGGTGACCGTGAGGATCGCGTGCCGCAGCTCGCGCACGGTGGCTGCCCACTCCCCCAGCGCGTCGCGCGCGGCGACCCGCAGGACGGCCGCGGTGGCGATGCCCGCGAGCAGGACGAGGGTGCCGCCGGTGGCGAGCAGGGGCAGCGCGAAGAGGTTGCCGCTGACCGGCTCCCCGTCGGGGTTGGCGACGTCCAGGAACGGCCAGTCGACAGTGCGGGTGGCCTTGGCCAACAGGTCCTTGACCGGGCCGATCTGGGCGATGGAGAAGATCGCGACGATGAGCGCGTACGGGGCGTAGGCGCGCAGCACTTCGGGGCGCGGGTCCACGTGGTCCAGGTCGTCGCTGCGCACTCCGGTGAGGACGGCGGCGCGCACCGGTTCCTCGGCGGGCCGCCGGGCGGCGGGTACGGCGACGAGCGCGGCGGCGCCGATGAGCGCGGCGGCGATGTCGGCGAGTTGGACGGAGAGGTAGTTGGAGACGGCGAACTGGGCGACGGCGAAGGCGGTTCCGCAGGCGAGCGCCGGTACCCAGGTCTCGCGCAGCCCGCGCCGCCCGTCGACCAGCACGACCAGCAGCAGGGGGACGACGAGGGCGAGCAGCGGGGTCTGCCGTCCGACGACGGAGGCGACGGACTCCAGTGGCAGCCCGGTGACTTGAGCGAGCGTCACCACCGGGGTGGCCATGGCGCCGAAGGCGACGGGCGCGGTGTTGGCGACGAGCGCGACGACGGCGGCGCGCACCGGGTCGAAGCCGAGCGCCACGAGCATGACCGCGCAAATGGCCACCGGTGCGCCGAATCCGGCGAGGGCCTCCAGCAGCGCGCCGAAACAGAAGGCGATGACGAGGGCCTGGACGCGGGGATCGTCGGAGAGCCGTCCGAAGGAGCGGCGCAGGACGTCGAAGTGGTCGGTGCGGACCGTCATCCGGTACACCCACAGGGCGTTGACGACGATCCACATGATGGGGAAGAGCCCGAAGAGCACGCCCTGTGCGCCGCTGGAGAGGGTCTGTCCGAGGGGCATTCCGTACGGGAGACAGGCGACGAGGACGGCGACGGCGAGGCCGATGGGCCCCGCGTAGTGGGCGCGCATCCGCACCCCGCCGAGCAGGGCGAGGACGGTGAGGAGGGGGAGGGTGGCGACGAGGGCGGAGAGGGTCAGCGAATCGGCGACGGGCTCCAGTTGCTGCACGAACACACGGGCCTCCTGGGAATCCTGGAAGTCCACATCCGTGATGCGGAAATGGAGGGCTCGGGGTCCAGGAATGGTCGTGGCCGTGACGAGTTCGCGTCAATGCCCTGGAGGGAAGTGATCGACTGGCACCGGAAAATTGTCCGCGCGACGGACGGGAGATGACGAGCAGGAGATCGCGGGCGAGGCTTCAGGAATCCGGCGAGCGCAGCACCCGCAGATGGCCGCGGCGGGCCACCTCCCGGGGATCGGCCTCCCGGCCGCTCTGTCCGCCTCCGCCCGGAGCACCGGGCGCCCCGGATCCGCCCCCGGCTCCGGCCGCGCGCTCCTGGGGGCGAGCCGCCTCGCGGACCGCGTTGGCCAGGGCTTCCAGATCGTCGCTGCTCGGCCGGGCCGGACCGGTGTCGACGGCCAGCCGGACGACCTCCCAGCCGCGCGGAGCGGTCAGCCGCTCCGAATGCTCCGAGCACAGGTCGTAGCAGTGCGGCTCGGCGTAGGTGGCCAGCGGTCCGAGAACCGCGGTCGAGTCCGCGTAGACGTACGTCAGCGTCGCGACGGCGGGGCGGCCGCAGGCGGTGCGCGAACAGCGACGTACAGGGCTCACGACGTTGGACGGTACCGCACTCTTGAGCGGGCCGCGACGACTCTCCACCAGCTCACTCCGCCGTGTCGTCCCGGTTCGCCCCGTGCACCCCATACGTGCACTTCCCGGCTGACCAGCGCGGACATCGGGGCGGCCGAGAGCCACCGCGGACGATTCCGGTCAGCACGCGAACAGAGAGGGGTCATCCTGGGACAGAGAAGCAAGCAGAGAGAAGTCCGTTTATGGATGTAAGCATGGCCGGAATGTTCATTAAGTGACATTGGACATGGCTGTCCAGTAAGCACGTGGCGGGGGCGGGGCGACGGCTACCCTCGTGAGTGATGACCAGGCCCGTACCGTCCGACCAGCCCGAGCCGCGTCCCCGGCGCCGCGATCGGCACGGCCGGGGTATGCGCGGTCCGATCGCGCCGCCCCAGGTCCCGCTGTCGGTCAGCCGCGCCGAGTCCTTCATCGACCTCGTACAGGACTCGGCGGAGCGGCTGGAGAGACGGTGGCCACAGCTGTCGGGAGTCGACTTCACGGTGCTGGAGGTGCCGGTCACCGGGGTCGGCGGGGGTGCCGACGCGCCGTCCGGGCACGGCCTCGACCGACATCCGCCGCACGGCCCCGGCCTCACCGACGGGTGGGACGGTGAGTCCGTCCCCCTCGGGCGCTTCATCGCGGCGCGCGGCGACGCGCCCGACCGGATCGTGATCTACCGGCGCCCGGTGGAGATCCGTACGAAGAACCGGGACGAGCGCGCCCTGCTGGTGCACGAGGTCGTGGTCGAGCAGGTGGCCGAGCTGCTGGGGCTGGAACCGGAGTCAGTGGATCCGCGGTACGGGCAGGAGTAGCCGGTACGGGCAGAAGAGCCGGTACGGGCAGGAGCAGGCGGGACCGGGCCCCCGGCCCCGCCCCGACGAGCTCTAGCGGTTCAGGACGGACAGGTCCTGCGTCGCGTGCGGGACCTCCACCGTCCCCCGGTCGTCCGGCAGCGACTGGATCGTGAAGGCCGGGACGTCGCCCTCCGGGAGGGACAGCATGCGGGAGGCGTGGACCGGGCCGCCCGAGAGGCGTTCCACGGTCACGGCGTACTGCCCCTTGGCGCCGGACGGCCTCGGCGGGGCGACCGCCTTCGTGGTGCCTCCCTTGACCGTGTAGGTCTCACTGGCGGGTGTGCCGCCCCCGCTGCCCGCCGAGGCGGTGACGCGGACCTTCGCGGTGCCGTCCGGGGCGACCAGGGAGAGGACGGAGCCCTTGGCGCGGTTGTCGGCGGCGGTGGCGGAGCGCTCGATGGCGCCGGTCGCGGGGATGAACGCCGTCTCCTGGTCGCTCCCCTTGCCGCGGGTGACCTGGAGCCCGGCGACCACCGGGGTGGCCGGGCCCTCGCTGTCCTCGGGGGCGAGCAGCAGCGAGCCCGGTTCGCCCTTGGTGACGTCGCCGAGGTCGATGGCCGCGCTCATGCCGCTCTTGACGTGCAGGGACTCATGTCCGGCCGGGGTGATCGAACTGGTGGGTCCGGCGAGCCGCACCTTGAGGTCCGCGTCGTTCGCGCCGGGCGCGAAGACCACCAGCCGCGCCGAGGTGGCGTCGGACGGTATGCCGGGGATCGCGACGCGCGTGGCGGGCACCGCGGAGGCCGGGATCCAGTCGCCGCCGCGCTTCTCGTCGACGGCCTGCACGGCGGCGCCGATCCGTCCGCTGCGGGCCGTCACATGGAGGGAGACATCGGTGGACCGCTGATCGGTGAGGGTGGAGAGCAGGACGGGCACGGTGGACCGGCCCGGCACGGTGATCGACTCGTCACTGGTGGGCTTGAGCTTGCCGTCCGGACCGTACATCGTGAGGTCCACCTCGGCCGCCCGGTCGTCCGGGTTGGTCAGATGGACGAAGTCCTGCCGGTCCTTGCCGGTGGACGCGCCCGCGAACCAGAAGTCGGTGTCCGGTGCGGTGCACGCGGTGCCCATGAGGCCGCGTCCGCTGCCCGCGTCGATCGCGGTGGTCTGCTGCACGGTCCAGCCGGGCGCGAGCGGGCCGTCGGCGGTGCCGATGAGCGCGGGGGCGCCCGAGCTGTCGGTGTCGGTGGTGACCGGCGCGCCGGGGCGCTTCAGCGGCAGGACGGGTTCGTTCTTGCCCTTCCCGCCCCGGGGGTCGCCCTCCTCCGACACCTCGTCAGGGCTGCTTTCCGCGGGCACCAGTTCGGCCTTCGCGCTCCCGCCGCCCGCGCCGCCGCCGCTCCGCTTCGGGGTGTACGCGGTGTACGTCGTACGGCTCACGTCGGAGGAGCTGGGCGCCGGGCACAGCAGCGTGGAGCGCTGGACGGGCAGCCGGCTGGCGGCCTTGGCCGCCGTGCCCGCGTCGTCCGACGGGCCGCCGGTGAGGGTCGCCACGCCGGTGACGGCGGCCAGCGCCGCGGCCGTGCCGATCAGGGACAGGGTGGTGCGGTTCATCGCTGCTGATCGCTCCCGTCGCGGCGGCCCTCGGGGTCGGCGCCGCCGTACGTCGTGTCGCCCTGGGCGGGGTACGTGCCGTCGGGGTAGGGCTGCTGCTGGTCGTAGGCGTACGGATCGGCGTACTGCCCGGCGGCGTACGGATCGGGGGCGTACGCGTCGGGGTACGGGCCGCCCGCGTACGGGTCCGCCGGGTACGCGGCGTCCTGGTACTGCCCCTGCGGGTACGGAGAGCCGCCCGGGTACTGGTCGGCCGGGTACTGCCCGTATCCGGCGTCGGCGTACGGCGCTTGCGCGTCCCACTGCCCGTACGGCTGCGCTTGCGGCTGCTGCGGCTGCGGGTCCGGCTGCGGCGGTACGAACGGCTCCGGGATGAACACGGGCGGCTCGGCGGGCGGTGCGGGCGGCGGGGGCACGTCGGCCTCCGCGCCGCCGGTCCCGCCGTCGGCCGGAACGTCCCGCGGCGCCTCCGCGGCCT
>NZ_RIBZ01000702.1:0-6921 GCF_003721215.1 Streptomyces botrytidirepellens | reverse complement strand
GGGCAGCGTGTGCACGGTCAGGTGCGCACCGTCGTGGTGGTGGGCCGCCGCCGAGGGAGGCGGCGGCCCGCTCGCGGCCCGGCCGGTGGCGGGGCGGGCGGTCGTCGTACGGACAGCGAGGTCGCGCAGCAGACCGGGCACCGGCTCCGGGGGACGCCGGCCCGCGCGGAACAGTTCGTTTCCCCGGCCGTCGTAGAGGACCGCCCAGGCGCCGGTGTGCGCGGTGAGCTGGGTGAGCACGGCCTGAAGCGCGTCGGGGCGGGCGGCGGCCGAGGCGAGGGCCGACTGCGCCTGCGAGACCGTCTTCAGATCGCGGTTGCGGGCCTCGGCGATGGCGGCGTAGGTCGCCCGGCCGACGGCGACGAACGGGGTGTGCGGCGGCAGCCGCAGCAGCGGCAGCCCATGGCGGTCGCACGCGGCGACGAGCTCCGCCGGTACCTCCTCGTGCACCGGGGCGACGCCGAAGCCGAGGGCCGCGACCCCGGCCGCCACCACGCGCGCCACATAGGTGTCGATGCCGTCCGCGTCGGGCGGCAGCCGCACTCCGGCGGTGAGGAGGAGTTCGCCGCCGACGAGATAGGGCGTGGGGTCCTCGATCTCGGTGGTGCCGACCGTGCCGATGCGCCGGTCCTCCGCGGGACCGGCGACCCGGCGCAGCCCCAGCGAGGGATCGGCGAGCAGCACGCTGAGGTGGATGGACGGTGGATCGTGCTCGGTCACAAGGCAGGGATCCTCTCATCCTGCGGCACCGCGCCGGGGTGTCGGATTCGTCCAACGGACGGTTTCACATCGGGCGAATCCGCGGGTTCAGCGCCAGTGTGCACCGTGGATAAGGTCACGCATCACTCCTAGGGGGTGTCCGCAAAGTCGCGTCGGATCAGCCCGCGGCGTCTGGTGCGTGCGATCGCAAGGCGGAGGGTCGTCCTCGCGGGGGCACCTCCCGGACGGAGTCTGGGGGCGGGCCTACTTGGACGGGCCCGACAACGCAGCGAGCGTGCGTGCCAGGCGTCGCGGGCCCGGCGGGACTTTGCGGACACCCCCTGGCCCCACGCCGTTCTGCTTCGGAGGACCTGATGGCCGTCGACTACCTCGTCATGCTCGGATATCTGCTGGCCATCGTCGGTGTCGGCTGGTGGGGCAAGAGACTCGCCGCCTCCAAGAGCGACTTCCTCGTTGCCGGGCGGCGGCTGGGCCCGCTGATGTACACGGGCACGATGGCCGCCGTCGTCCTCGGCGGCGCCTCCACCATCGGCGGGGTGCGCCTGGGCTACACCTACGGTGTCTCCGGCGCCGCGATGGTGTTCGCCATCGGGCTGGGGCTGCTGGCCCTCAGCGTGTTCTTCTCCGCCCGGATCGCCCGGCTGCGCGTCTACACCGTCGCCGAAATGCTCTCCCTGCGCTACGGCGACGCCGCGAGCGTCATCTCCGGCGTGGTGATGTGGGTCTACACCCTGATGCTGGCCGTGACCTCGACGATCGCGTACGCCAGCGTCTTCGACGTGCTGTTCGACGTGCCGCGCTGGGCCGCGGTCGTCATCGGCGGAACCATCGTCGTGGGCTACTCGGCGCTCGGCGGCATGTGGTCCATCACGCTCACCGACATGGTGCAGTTCGTGATCAAGAGCGTGGGCGTGCTCGTCCTGCTGCTGCCCATCGCGGTGATCAAGGCCGGGGGATTCTCGGAGATGGCGGACCGGCTGCCGCACGGCTACCTCTCCCCGACCTCCATCGGCGGGCAGACCATCTTCACCTATGTGCTGATCTACACGTTCGGCATGCTCATCGGGCAGGACATCTGGCAGCGGGTCTTCACCGCCCGCAACGACCGGGTGGCCACCTGGGGCGGGACGGCCGCCGGGATCTACTGCCTCGTCTACGCCCTGGCCGGGGCGTTCATCGGCATGGCGACCAAGGCGCTGTACCCGCATCTGGCCAGTGCCGACCAGGCGTTCGCCACCATCGTCCAGCACACCCTGCCCACCGGTGTCAGGGGGCTCGTCCTCGCCGCCGCCCTGTCGGCGATGATGTCCACCGCCAGCGGTGCCCTGATCGCCTCGGCCACGGTCGCCAACAACGACATCTGGGCCCGGCTGCGACGTCGCACCACAGGGGCCGCGGACGGCCCGGACGAGCGCGACGAGATCCGCTCGAACCGGCTGGCCATCGTCGTCCTCGGCGTGACCGCCATCGTCATCGCCTGTGTCCTGGGCGATGTCCTCGCCGCGCTCACCGTCGCCTACAACCTGCTGGTCGGCGGCCTGCTGGTGCCCATCCTCGGCGGGCTGGTGTGGAAGCGCGGCAACCTGCCCGGCGCCCTGGCCGCGATGATCGCGGGCGGCATCACGGTGATCACGCTCATGGTGGTCGAGGGGCTGCTCGCCAACGAGCCGATCTACTTCGGCCTGCTCGCCGCCCTCGTCGCCTACGTGGCCGTCAGCCTCGCCACCAAGCCGACCGAGGAGGCCGCGGTCGACGCCTGGCGCCGCCGCGTGGCGGGCGAACCGGCCACCGCGCCCGAACCCGCACCCGTGACCGTCTGAGACGGACCGACTCCTCCGTCACCCCCACGACCCAAGGACTCACCCCGTGACCGCTTCGACGCCCCACCACACCGAGCAGGCCGCACACAACACCTCCGCCGAGGAGGTGCGGTTGCGCCGCGAACTCGCCGCGGTCTACCGCCTGGTGGCGCACTTCCGGATGACCGACCTGATCTTCACGCACATCAGCGCCCGCGTCCCCGGCCCCGAACACCACTTCCTGATCAACCCCTACGGTCTCCTCTTCGAGGAGATCACCGCGTCGAACCTCGTCAAGGTCGACCTGTCCGGCCGCCCCGTCGAGGAGACCCCGCACCCCGTCAACCCCGCCGGGTTCGTCATCCACAGCGCCGTCCACGCCTCCCGGCCCGACGCCCACTGCGTCCTGCACACCCACACCAAGGCCGGTTGCGCCGTCGCCGCCCAGGAGG
The DNA here is from genome assembly GCF_003721215.1 of Streptomyces botrytidirepellens. Lineage (NCBI taxonomy): Bacteria > Bacillati > Actinomycetota > Actinomycetes > Kitasatosporales > Streptomycetaceae > Streptomyces > Streptomyces botrytidirepellens. The sequence goes on along the minus strand of NZ_RIBZ01000702.1, from coordinate 3,950 downwards.
ACGGCCTGCTGCCGCTCAACCAGATCTCCATGGAGTTCTACGGCAGGCTCGGCTACCACGACTACGAGGGCGTCGCCCTCAACCTCGCCGAACAGCAGCGGCTCGTCGCCGATCTCGCCGGTCACCCGGCGATGATCCTGCGCAACCACGGCCTGCTGACCGTCGGGGAAACCCCCGCCCAGGCGTTCCTGCGCATGTACTACCTGGACAAGGCGTGCGAGATCCAGGTCGCGGCGACGGCCGGGGGCGCGAAACTCGTCATGCCGCCTCCGGACATCCGCGAATTGACGGCGCGTCAGCTCGCGGGCGAGGACGAGGGCTCCGACCTCCAGGACGACACGGCGTACGACCTGGCCTGGTCGGCGCTGCTGCGGCTCGTGGAGCGCGTCGCCCCCGACTACAAGGACTGAACGGGACGGAGAAGAGGGTCAGGAGTGCGACGGGCCGGACTGGGCGTCGCGCTCCGCCTTCTCGGCCTTCTCCGCCTTCTTCTCCTTGATCCGCACCGCTTCCTTGCGCACCTCGGCCTGCGTGGCGCGCTCCTTCTCCAGCCACTCGGGGCGCTCCGCCTTCAGGGCCTCGATCTGCTCGGTGGTGAGGGCCTCGGTGATACCGCCGCGCGCCAGGCCCGAGATGGAGGTGCCCAGCTTCGCCGCGACCACGGGGCGTGGGTGCGGGCCGTTGCGGCGCAGCTCCCGCAGCCACTCGGGCGGATCGGTCTGGAGGGCGTTCAGTTCGGCGCGCGTGACGACACCCTCCTGGAACTCGGCGGGGGTGGCCTGGAGGTACACACCCAGTTTCTTCGCCGCGGTCGCGGGCTTCATCGTCTGGGTGGTCTGGTGCGACTTCATGTGTCAAGGGTATCGACCGTATACGCGGCCCCGGACCACGGCCTCGGGCCGCGCGACCGGTAGCCTGGCGGGGTGACAGGCTCGGAAGAATCCCCTACGTTCCGGCTCGCGTATGTCCCGGGGGCGACGCCCGCCAAGTGGGTGCGGATCTGGAACGAGCGCCTGCCCGACGTCCCGCTCACCCTCCTCGCGGTGCCCGCCGCCGAAGCCCCCGACGTGCTGCGGGACGGCGGCGCCGACGCGGGGCTCGTGCGGCTGCCGGTGGACCGTACGGTGTTCAGCGCGATCCCCCTCTACACCGAGACCACCGTGGTCGTGGTGCCGAAGGACCACGTCGTGGCGGCGGTCGACGAGGTGACCGTCGACGATCTGGCCGACGACATCGTGCTGCACCCCCTCGACGACGTGATCGGCTGGGAGCGCCCGCCGGGGCGGCCCGCGATCGAGCGCCCCGCCACGACGGGGGACGCCATCGAGCTGGTGGCGGCCGGAGTGGGGCTGCTGGTCGTGCCGCAGTCGCTCGCCCGGCTGCACCACCGCAGGGACCTCACGTACCGGCCGCTCACGGACGCGCCCCAGTCGAGCGTCGCGCTGTCGTGGCCGGAGGACGCGACCACCGACCTGGTGGAGGACTTCATCGGGATCGTCCGCGGGCGGACCGTCAACAGCACCCGGGGTCGTACTCCGCCCCCGGCGCAGCAGAAGCGCAAGCCCGCGGCGGGCAAGACGGCGTCCGGCAAGTCCGGCAAGACGGCGTCCGGTAAGGCGGCGGCGGGCAAGTCCGGATCCGGCAGGGCGGCCGGGGCCGGGAAGAACCCGCGGGGCCGCTCCGCGACGCCCAAGGGCGCCAAGCGCGGCAAGCCGCGCCGCCGGTCCTAACGGGGTGCCTGCCCCGGCGCACCGGCGCGCAGGCCGTCCATGACCAGGTCCAGGAGCCGCCCGGCGCATGCCTGCCAGTCCCCGCAGGGGTCGATCTGCCACAGCCCGGCGATGGCGAGCATGAAGTCGTCGGGGGTGACCCCCGGGCGGATGGTTCCGGCCTCCTCGTTCGCCGTCAGCAGAAGCGTGACGGCGGAGGTCAGCGAGCCGCGTGCCAGTTGGACCAGGCCGCCGTGCGCGCTGGTGGCCTTGTGCAGCGCACCGGCCAGGCCCGCCTTGGTCATGGCGTACTGGGCGAGGCGGTCCATCCACTCCCGCAGCGCCTGGTCCGGTGCCCGGGTCCGCAGCAGCTGGGCCGCGGTGTCGGCGACCTGCTGCACCTCGTAGCGGTAGACCTCCAGGACCAGCGCCTCGCGGTTGGGGAAATTGCGATAGAACGTTCCCTGTCCGACGCACGCCTTCTTGGCGATCGCGCTCAGTGGGGCGTCCGCCGAGCGCGTCAGCTCCGCGAGGGCCACCTCCAGGATGCGCTCGCGATTCCGTTGCGCGTCCGAGCGCAGTGGGGTGTCCTTCTTCTCAGGCACGCCCTCCTCCTTCCCGGAACCGCGGTCGGGCCGCCCTTGCTAACCGGACAACTGTCCGATACGTTCATACCAGCCGGACAACTGTCCACTTAGGTCTACCTTAGCGGCAGAACCGGCCAGTGCGAACGGTCTGGTGCCGGTCGCCGCCAGCCCGCTCACCTTCCCAGACTCTTCCCGGGTCACTCCCGGGGCCCTTTCCGCACCGCCCGGATCATCTCGCTCGACGCGCACCAGCTACGCGAAAGAAGGCTGATCATGGCCCCATCGACGTCCAGCGCCATCACGCTGAACATCAACGGCGAGAAGCACACGCTGCCCGTCGACCACCGCACCACCCTGCTCGACGCCCTGCGCGAACGTCTCGACCTGACCGGCACGAAGAAGGGGTGCGACCAAGGTCAGTGCGGTGCCTGCACGGTACTGATCGACGGGCGCCGCGCCGTCTCCTGTCTCCAGCTCGCGGTGGCCGCCGAGGGGCGCGTCATCACCACCATCGAAGGCGTGGCCGAAGGCGAGGACCTGCACCCGGTGCAGCAGGCGTTCCTCGACCTCGACGGCTACCAGTGCGGCTACTGCACCCCCGGCCAGATCTGCTCGGCCATCGCCGTGATCGAGGAACACGCGGCGGGCTGGCCGAGCGCCGCGACCCAGGACGTGCGGCCCGAGGCGGAAGTGCAGCCGCTCACGGCCGAGGAGATCCGGGAGCGCATGAGCGGCAACCTGTGCCGCTGCGGCGCGTACGTGTCGATCGTCGAGGCGGTCGCACGGGCGGCGGAGGCCGCACAGCCGCCATCCGGCGGCTCGGGTGACGGGAACGGCGCGACGGAAGCGGAGGCAGCGGTATGAGGGAATTCGGGTACGAGCGCGTGTACGACGTCTCCGGGGCGGTGGCCCTGCTCGGCGCCGACCCCGACGCGCGCTACCTCGGCGGCGGCACCAACCTCGTCGACCTGATGAAGACCGGGGTCGAGCGGCCCGCGCGCCTCATCGACGTGCGCGACCTCCCCCTCGACCAGATCGAGGCCACGCCGGACGGCGGCCTGCGCATCGGCGCGACCGTCACCAACAGCGACCTCGCCGCCCACCCCGATGTGCGGTCCCGCTACCCGGCGTTGGCCCAGGCCGTGCTGGCCGGAGCCTCCGGCCAGCTGCGCAACATGGCGACGGTCGGCGGAAACCTGCTCCAGCGCACCCGCTGCGGCTACTTCACCGACACCGCCAAGCCCTGCAACAAGCGGGTCCCCGGCAGCGGCTGTCCCGCCATCGAGGGCGAGCACCACAACCACGCGATCCTCGGCGCCTCCGAGCACTGCGTGGCCACCCACCCCTCGGACATGGGGGTGGCGCTGACCGCCTTCGACGCCGTCGTGCACTACGAAACGGCGGACGGGCCGGGCGAGTTGCCGTTCGCCGAGTTCTACCTGCCCGTGGGGGACACCCCGCACCTGGAGACCGCGCTGCCGCCCGGCGCGCTGATCACCGGCATCACCCTGCCGCCCGCCCCGGTCGCGGCCCACTCGCGCTACCGGAAGGTGCGCGAGCGCGCCTCGTACGCGTTCGCGATCGGCTCGATCGCCGCCGCCCTCGACGTCCGGGACGGCGCTGTACAGGAAGTGCGCCTGGCCTTCGGCGCGGT
>NZ_RIBZ01000696.1:0-6899 GCF_003721215.1 Streptomyces botrytidirepellens | reverse complement strand
GGTCGCCCGGGTGGCGGCGGCGGTTTCGCCGGTCGTCCCGGTGGTGGCGGCGGCGGTCGTCCGGGTGGCGGCGGCGGTTTCGCCGGTCGTCCCGGTGGCGGCGGTGGCCGTCCGGGCTTCGGCGGCCGCCCGGGTGGTCCCGGTGGCCGTGGTGGCACGCAGGGTGCGTTCGGCCGTCCCGGCGGTCCGGCGCGTCGTGGCCGTAAGTCGAAGCGGCAGAGGCGCCAGGAGTACGAGGCCATGCAGGCCCCGTCGGTCGGCGGCGTGATGCTGCCGCGCGGCAACGGCCAGACGGTCCGGCTGTCGCGTGGTGCGTCGCTCACCGACTTCGCGGAGAAGATCAACGCCAACCCGGCGTCGCTGGTCGCCGTGATGCTCAACCTCGGCGAGATGGTCACCGCGACCCAGTCGGTCTCCGACGAGACGCTCCAGCTCCTCGCCGACGAGATGAACTACGTCGTCGAGATCGTCAGCCCGGAGGAGGAGGACCGCGAGCTTCTCGAGTCCTTCGACATCGAGTTCGGCGAGAACGAGGGCGGCGAGGAGATGCTCGTCGCGCGTCCGCCGGTGGTGACCGTCATGGGTCACGTCGACCACGGTAAGACGCGACTGCTGGACGCGATCCGCAAGACCAACGTGGTCGCGGGCGAGGCCGGCGGCATCACCCAGCACATCGGTGCGTACCAGGTCTCGACCGAGGTCAACGAGGAAGAGCGCAAGATCACCTTCATTGACACCCCGGGTCACGAGGCGTTCACCGCCATGCGTGCCCGTGGTGCCAAGTCGACCGACATCGCGATCCTCGTGGTGGCGGCCAACGACGGTGTGATGCCCCAGACGATCGAGGCGCTGAACCACGCCAAGGCGGCCGACGTGCCGATCGTGGTCGCGGTCAACAAGATCGACGTCGAGGGCGCGGACCCGACCAAGGTGCGCGGTCAGCTGACCGAGTACGGCCTGGTGGCCGAGGAGTACGGCGGCGACACCATGTTCGTCGACATCTCCGCCCGTCAGGGTCTGAACATCGACGAGCTGCTCGAGGCCGTGGTCCTCACCGCGGACGCCTCGCTCGACCTGCGCGCCAACGCGGAGCAGGACGCGCAGGGCATCGCGATCGAGGCCCACCTGGACCGCGGCCGCGGCGCCGTGGCCACCGTGCTGGTCCAGCGCGGCACCCTGCGGGTCGGCGAGACGATGGTCGTCGGCGACGCGTACGGCCGCGTCCGGGCGATGCTCGACGACAACGGCAACCAGCTCCAGGAGGCGGGTCCCTCGACCCCGGTCCTGGTGCTCGGTCTGACCAACGTGCCGGGCGCGGGCGACAACTTCCTCGTCGTCGACGAGGACCGCACCGCCCGTCAGATCGCCGAGAAGCGCGCGGCGCGCGAGCGCAACGCCGCCTTCGCCAAGCGCACCCGCCGGGTCTCCCTGGAGGACCTGGACAAGGTGCTCAAGGCCGGTCAGGTCCAGCAGCTCAACCTCATCATCAAGGGCGACGCGTCCGGTTCGGTGGAGGCCCTCGAGTCCTCCCTGCTCCAGCTCGACGTCGGCGAAGAGGTCGACCTGCGCGTCCTGCACCGCGGTGTGGGTGCGGTCACCGAGACCGACATCGACCTGGCGACCGGCTCCGACGCCATCGTCATCGGCTTCAACGTGCGCGCCGACGGGCGTGCCACGCAGATGGCCGAGCGCGAGGGCGTGGACGTCCGCTACTACTCGGTCATCTACCAGGTGATCGAGGAGATCGAGGCGGCCCTCAAGGGCATGCTCAAGCCGGAGTACGAAGAGGTCGAGCTGGGCACGGCGGAGATCCGCGAGATCTTCCGCTCGTCCAAGCTGGGCAACATCGCGGGTGTCCTCATCCGCTCCGGCGAGGTCAAGCGGAACACCAAGGCCCGCCTCCTCCGGGACGGCAAGGTCATCGCGGAGAACCTCAACATCGAGGGCCTGCGCCGCTTCAAGGACGACGTCACCGAGATTCGCGAAGGCTTCGAGGGCGGTATCAACCTCGGCAGCTACAACGACATCAAGATCGACGACGTCATCGCGACGTACGAGATGCGCGAGAAGCCGCGCGGCTGACGCGCGCCTCTCATCCGGGGCCGGTCGGCGGAGAATTTCCGTCGATCGGCCCCGGCCCTTGCGTGTACGGTTCGAGAAGCCTCAACCTCGAAGGCCCCACGGGTGGCTTGACCCGGACCGCATGTATGTAGGGACGTTGTCCTTTGACCTGCTTCTCGGCGACGTACGGTCGCTGAAGGAGAAGCGCTCCGTCGTCCGCCCGATCGTCGCCGAGCTGCACCGCAAGTACGCGGTGAGCGTGGCGGAGGTCGGCGACCAGGACCTCTACCGCAGGGCCGAGATCGGCCTCGCGGCGGTCTCCGGGGACGCGGGCCACCTTAACGACGTCCTCGACCGCTGCGAGCGGCTGGTCGCGGGGCGGCCGGAGGTGGAGCTGCTGTCGGTGCGACGGCGGCTCCACGGTGGCGACGACGAGTGAGGGCCGGGGAATCGGCGGCCGGTCGATGACCGTCCCTGTTCATCGATGACTGAAGCGAAGAAGAGAGAAGAAGACGCATGAGCGACACCGCGCGGGCACGCAAGCTGGCGGACCGCATCCGGGTCGTGGTCGCGGAGACCCTCCAGCGGCGGATCAAGGACCCACGGCTCGGCTATGTGACCATCACCGACACCCGGATCACCGGTGATCTGCGGGAGGCGACCGTCTTCTACACGGTCTACGGCGACGACGAGGAGCGCGCGGCCTCGGCCGCCGCCCTGGAGAGCGCCAAGGGCGTGCTGCGGTCGGAGGTCGGACGGCAGACCGGGGTGCGGTTCACCCCGACCCTGACGTTCGTCCCGGACGCCCTGCCGGACAACGCCCGCACGATCGACGACCTCCTCGCCAAGGCCAAGGCGGCCGACGCCGAGGTCCGGGAGGCGTCCTCGGGCGCCACGTACGCCGGTGACGCCGACCCGTACCGCAAGCCGGGCGAGGAGGAGGCGGACGGGGACGAGTCTCCTTCCGACGGCGACGACGCGTCTCCCTCCGACGGCAAGGGTGCCGCGGACGCATGACACGCAAGGGCAGGGCCGGTTCCGGTGCGCCGGACGGCCTGGTGATCGTCGACAAACCGGCCGGGTTCACCTCGCACGACGTCGTCGCGAAGATGCGCCGCTTCGCCGGTACGCGCCGGGTCGGGCACGCCGGGACGCTGGACCCGATGGCCACGGGCGTGCTCGTGATCGGCGTCGAGAAGGCGACCCGGCTGCTCGGCCATCTGGCGCTGACCGAGAAGGAGTACACGGCCACGATCCGGCTCGGCCAGACCACGGTCACCGACGACGCCGAGGGGGAGATCACCTCCTCCGGCGGGGCGGCCGGGACCGTGCTGAGCGCCGTCGAGGCCGGGATCGGCGAGCTGACCGGGGACATCCAGCAGGTGCCGTCCAAGGTCAGCGCCATCAAGATCGACGGCAAGCGGTCCTACACCCGGGCCCGGGAGGGCGAGGACTTCGAGATCCCGGCCCGGCCGGTCACCGTCTCGTCTTTCGTCCTCCACGAGGCCCGCGAGGCGAAGGCCGAGGACGGCACGCCCGTCCTCGACCTCGACGTCACGGTGGTGTGCTCCTCGGGCACGTACATCCGCGCCCTGGCCCGCGACCTCGGCGCCGGGCTCGGCACCGGCGGCCATCTGACGGCGCTGCGCCGCACCCGGGTCGGCCCGTACGGGCTGGAGGCCGCGCGGACGCTGGAGCGGCTGGAGGAGTCCCTCCAGATCATGCCCATTGCCGAGGCCGCGGCCGCCGCCTTCCCGCGCTGGGACGTCGACGCGCACCAGGCCCGGCTGCTGGGCAACGGCGTACGGATCGACATGCCGCCCCGCGAGGGCGCAGCGGCGGGCCCGGTGGCGGTCTTCGGGCCGGAGGGGCGCTTCCTGGCCCTGGTGGAGGAGTCGAAGGGCCGGGCCAAGAGCCTCGCCGTCTTCGCATAGAGGTTCCGTGGGCCCGCGCCGACCGGCCTCCGGTGCACGGCGGGGGCAGGCGGCATGGCAGTCTTAGACCTGCGAAAGCAAAAGCGAAAGCGATAAGTCGGCAGTCGAAGGTTCGGGCGAGGAGCGGGCATAGTGCAGCGCTGGCGTGGCTTGGAGGACATCCCCGAGGACTGGGGGCGCAGCGTCGTCACGATCGGTTCCTACGACGGAGTGCACCGCGGGCATCAGCTGATCATCGGCCGCGCGGTGGCCCGCGCGCGGGAGCTGGGCGTACCGGCGGTCGTGGTCACCTTCGACCCGCACCCGAGCGAGGTCGTGCGACCCGGCAGCCATCCCCCGCTGCTCGCCCCGCACCAGCGGCGCGCGGAGCTGATGGCGGCGCTGGGCGTGGACGCGGTGCTGATCCTTCCGTTCACCCAGGAGTTCTCGCGGCTCACCCCCGCCGACTTCGTGGTGAAGGTGCTGGTCGACAAGCTCCACGCGCGGGTCGTGGTGGAGGGTCCCAACTTCCGCTTCGGCCACCGGGCCGCCGGGAACGTCGATTCGCTGCGCGAGCTGGGCACCACCTATGACTACGAGGTCGAGGTGATCGACCTGTACGAGCGCGGCGAGGCGGGCGGCGGCGAGCCGTTCTCGTCCACCCTGGTGCGCAGGCTGGTCGCCGAGGGGGACGTCACGGGCGCCATGGAGGTCCTGGGGCGGCCGCACCGCGTCGAGGGCGTCGTGGTCCGCGGCGCGCAGCGCGGCCGCGAACTGGGCTTCCCCACGGCCAATCTGGAGACGCTGCCGCACACCGCGATCCCGGCCGACGGGGTCTACGCGGGCTGGCTGACCGCCGAGGGCGAGTCCATGCCCGCGGCCATCTCGGTCGGCACCAACCCGCAGTTCGACGGGACCGAGCGGACCGTGGAGGCGTACGCGATCGACCGGGTCGGCCTGGATCTGTACGGACTCCATGTGGAGGTGGACTTCCTCGCCTTCCTGCGCGGCCAGGAGAAGTTCGACTCGATCGAGGCGCTGCTGGAGCGGATGGCGGCCGACGTGAAGCGGGCGAGCGAGCTGGTCGAGGAGTACGACAGCCACCGCTGACCGCAGTCGTACAACGGCGATCGCCCCGCCGGTCCGGTTCCTCCGGTCCGACGGGGCGATCGCCGTTCGTACGGGGCTACTGCTGGGGCGGGGGCGGCGGCTGGTGCTGCCACGGCTGCCCCTGCTGGCCCTGTTGGCCGTGTTGCTGGGGCGGCTGCTGACCGGGCTGCCCCTGCTGCTGCGGCTGTCCCTGCTGCGGTCCGGGCTGCCAGGGCTGACCGGGCTGGGGCTGCTGCTGTGCCTGGCCCGGCTGCTGCGGCGGGTACCAGCCCTGCTGCTGACCGGGCTGCCCGGGGTGGCCCGGGTGCTGCGGCGGCTGCCCCTGCTGCGGATAGCCGTACCCGTACGGCGGCGGCTGCTGGGCCTGCTGCGGCGCGTACGGCCCCGGGTAGGGCTGCTGGCCCTGCCCGGGCAGCGGCGGGGCCATCTGCGGCGGCTGGGCGCCGCCGTCGGCCGTCCACAGCCCCTGCGCCTGCTGCGCGCGGGAGAAGTCCTCGGCGACCATGGCGGAGAGGTTGAAGTACGCCTCCCGGGTCTTCGGGCGCATCATGTCGAGGTCCACCTCGGCGCCCGCCGACAGATGCTCGTCGAACGGCACGACGACCACCCCGCGGCAGCGGGTCTCGAAGTGCGACACGATGTCCTCGACCTTGATCATCTTGCCCGTCTCGCGGACCCCCGAGATGACCGTGATGGAGCGCTGGACGAGGTCGGCGTAGCCGTGCGCGGACAGCCAGTCGAGCGTGGTGCTCGCGCTGCTCGCACCGTCCACGGAGGGCGTGGAGATGATGATCAGCTGGTCGGCGAGGTCGAGCACCCCGCGCATCGCGCTGTAGAGCAGACCGGTGCCCGAGTCGGTGAGGATGATCGGGTACTGCTTGCCCAGGATGTCGATGACGCGGCGGTAGTCGTCGTCGTTGAACGTCGTCGAGACCGCCGGGTCCACGTCGTTGGCGAGGATCTCAAGGCCGGACGCTGCCTGCGAGGTGAACCGCCGGATGTCCATGTAGCTGTTGAGGTACGGGATCGCGGTGACCAGGTCGCGGATGGTCGCGCCGGTCTCGCGCCGCACCCGGCGGCCGAGCGTGCCCGCGTCGGGGTTGGCGTCGATCGCGATGACCTTGTCCTGGCGCTCGGTGGCCAGCGTCGAGCCGAGCGCGGTGGTCGTCGTGGTCTTGCCGACGCCGCCCTTGAGGCTGATCACCGCGATGCGGTAGCACGAGAGGACCGGCGTACGGATCAGCTCCAGCTTGCGCTGCCGCTCCGCCTCCTCCTTCTTGCCGCCGAGCTTGAACCGCGAACCGGCGGCGTTGTTCTTCTTGGGCTTCTGCTTCCCGCGGATGAGCCGGTCCGAGGACAGCTCGACCGCCGCCGTGTACCCGAGCGGGGCGCCCGCGTTGCCCTGTCCGGCGCCCGGGCGCTGCTGCCGCTGGTCGGGCGTGGCGACGGGCCAGCCGCCGGTACGGGGATCGGCGGCCGGGGCACCGGCGTCGGGGCGCGGGTAGCCGTAGCCGTCCTGCGGCTGGGGCTGCTGAGGGTGAGGCTGCTGCTGATGCGGCGCGGGCGGCGGGTACGGCCCCTGGCCCTGCTGAGGCCCGGGCGCGGGCGCGTCGGGGCGGGGGTAGCCGTAACCGTCCGGCCCGGGCGCCGGGGGCTGCTGCCCGGCCTGCGGATAGCCGTACTGCGGGGCCTGGGGCGCCTGGGGTCCCTGCGGGGCCTGGGGGGCCGGAGGAGGAGCCTGGGGCCCCTGCGGAGCCTGCGGGTGCTGCGCACTCTGCGGCCCCTGGGGACCGTGCGGCCCCTGGGGCCCCTGCG
>NZ_RIBZ01000694.1:0-6897 GCF_003721215.1 Streptomyces botrytidirepellens | reverse complement strand
GTGCGGTGCGTGGGCGCCGGGCTCGCGGTCGCCGTGGACTACGGCCACGAGCGCGCCGCCCGGCCGCCCTTCGGCACCCTGACCGGCTTCCGGGACGGCCGCGAGGTGCGGCCGGTGCCGGACGGCTCCTGCGATCTCACGGCGCACGTGGCGCTGGACGCGTGCGCGGCCGGGACGGACGCCCGTCTGGTCCCCCAGCGCGACGCGCTGCGCCACCTGGGCCTCGACGGGGGCCGCCCGCCGCTCGCCCTGGCCTCGACGGACCCGGCCGCCTACGTACGGGCCCTGAGCGCGGCGGGCGAGGCGGCGGAGCTGCTGGACCCGGCGGGCCTGGGCGGCTTCCGGTGGCTGGTCCGGCCGGTGGGCGTGCCGTACGACGCGCTGCTCCCCTAGGGCGGGGCCGGGGCGCTGGTCCAGGGGCTGGACCCGGTTTCTGGGCGGGGCGGGTGTCGAGACAAACTGTTCCCATGACGGAGACGACAGTCGGCATCGGCGGCGCGGCGGAAAGCACCGACATGGTGCTGAACATCGGCCCGCAGCACCCGTCCACCCACGGCGTGCTGCGGCTCCGGCTGGTGGTCGACGGGGAACGCGTCCAGCACGCGGAGCCGGTGATCGGGTACATGCACCGCGGCGCCGAGAAGCTGTTCGAGGCGCGCGACTACCGCCAGATCATCATGCTCGCCAACCGCCACGACTGGCTGTCCGCCTTCTCCAACGAGCTGGGCGTCGTCCTCGCCGTCGAGCGGATGCTCGGGATGGAGGTCCCGGAGCGCGCCGTATGGGTGCGTACGCTGCTGGCCGAGCTGAACCGGGTGCTCAACCACCTGATGTTCCTCGGCTCGTACCCCCTGGAGCTGGGCGGCATCACGCCGATCTTCCACGCGTTCCGGGAGCGCGAGGACCTCCAGCACGTGATGGAGGAGATCTCCGGCGGCCGGATGCACTACATGTTCAACCGGGTCGGCGGGCTCAAGGAGGACCTGCCGGCGGGCTGGCTCGGCCGGGCCCGGGCGGCGGTGGCCGAGGTGCGGTCGCGGATGGACGTGTACGACGGGCTCGTGCTCGGCAACGAGATCTTCCGGGGGCGCACCCGCGGGGTGGGCGTCCTGTCCCCGGAGGCCGTGCACGCCTACGGGGTCAGCGGCCCCATCGCCCGCGCCTCGGGCGTGGACTTCGACCTGCGGCGCGACGAGCCGTATCTGGCGTACGGGGACCTCCAGGACACCCTCGAGGTCGTCGTGCGCGAGGAGGGCGACTGCCTGGCCCGCTTCGAATGCCTGCTGGAGCAGACCCACAACTCGCTGGCGCTCGCCGACGCCTGTCTGGACCGGCTCGCCGAGCTTCCGCCGGGGCCGATCAACCAGCGGCTGCCGAAGGTGCTCAAGGCCCCCGAGGGCCACACCTACGCGTGGACCGAGAATCCGCTCGGCCTCAACGGCTACTACCTCGTCTCGAAGGGCGAGAAGACGCCGTACCGGCTGAAGCTCCGCTCGGCCTCGTTCAACAACATCCAGGCGCTCACGGAGCTTCTGCCGGGCACGCTCGTCGCCGACATGGTGGCGATCCTGGGATCGCTGTTCTTCGTCGTCGGCGACATCGACAAGTAGGAGCCGAGCCCTACGAGATCGCGCTGCGCAGCTCCTCGATCCCGGTGGGCTCGTTGTCCTCGTGCGCGGTCAGGTCGATGACCTCGCCCACCGCGCCCTTGCGGGTCTCGGCGAGGGTTTCCGCGCCGATCACGTCGGCGAGGTCCTCCTCGGCCTCCGGTTCGGGCTCCTGCTGCTTCGGCGGGTTCTTCTGGGTGCCGAAGTAGTCGAAGCCGCTCTCCGAACGGGAGGCGGCCCGGCGGGCCGCGGCATACGGCACCACGGCGGAGGCGGCCGTACGGGCGTGCGGAGGCGGCACCGGTGAGCTGTCCGGGCCGTCACGCTCGTCGGCCGCCGGGCGCTTCCCCGGGACGGCTGCACCGTCCTCGTCCGGGTCCGCGGCCGTTCTCCCGGCCTTGCTGTCCGTCGCTTCCGCTTTCTCCTGCTCCCTGGCCTCGGCCTCGGCCTTCTCCTGCTCGGCCGCCAGGGCACGCGATTCCGCTTCGGCTCGCTCCCGCTGCTGGCGCGCGCTGGCGACGAGACGGCTCAGCGCCTCGTCGGCGCGTGCGTACGCGCTGAGGTCGAGACCGTCGCCGACGGATTCCGCCGACTCCGCCGACTCGGCGTCCGCGGCGGTCTCGCCGGACGGCTCCCCCGCGGTCAGTTCCTTCGACGGAACCGCGGCCTCCAGGGCGAGCCTGCGGCGCCCCTCCAGGGCGCTGGCGCGCTCGGTCTCGGCCGTGGCGTAGCGGCGGAGCAGCTCGGCGTGCTCGTTGCGCAGCCGGGCGAGCTCGGCCCGCTTGGCGCGGAGCCGGGTGTTGAGCGCGGTGCGCAGCTCGGCGGCCTTCTCCGCGTCGGCCTCCAGCTCCGCGATCCGCTCCTCGTACTTCATCTCCTGGCGGGCGGTCTCACTCGCGGCCTCCGCGACCCGGCGGCCGGCCGCGCGGTCCCAACGGCGCGTCAGGACCGAGCCGACGACCGCGGCGGTGGCCGCGGTCGCGGCGAGTCCACGGATCACAACCGTATCGCCGACCAGCCAGGCACCGGCGGCGCAGGTTATTGACGCGGCTGCAACCGACAGAGGGGGAAGTAGCCTGTGCAGGGGTGGGGATTGGCGGTGGCGTCCACGTGGCATGGGCCGAAACTTACCGTGCGTACGGCCGGTTTGGGGGGTCGGCAGGCCACATCCGTTGTGAATCCGTTGGCAAACTACTTCACCAACCCCTTCTCCTTGAGGTAGTCGGCCGCGACATCGGCGGGCTTGAGCCGCTCGGCGTCAACTTTCTTGTTGAGTTCGGTGAGATCGGCCGTGGTGAGTACGCGGCCGAGCTTGTTCAGCGCGTTTTCGATCTTGGGTGAACCGGCGGACTTCGCATTCACGACGGGAAGTACGTTGTCGGCATTCTGGAGATTTTTGTCGTCGTCGAGCAGGACAAGCCCGAACTGGTCGAGCGTGGCGTCCGTGGTGGTGGTCAGGACCATCTGGTCCTTGCCGTCCTTGACCGCCTGCTTGGCCTGCACGCTGCCGATGTCCAGCGGGTCGATGCCCGCGATGTCGATGCCGTAGCGCTTCTCCAACCCGGGCTGGCAGAACGGCCGCTCCGGGCATTCGTCGCCCGCCGCCAGCTTGACCTTCTGCCCGGACTTCCCCAGATCGGAGAGCGTCTTGAGGTCGTGCTCCTCGGCGAACTTCTCGCTCACCGCGAAGGCGTTCTGGTCGACCGCCTTGCCGACGTCGAGCACCTTCAGCCCGCGCGGCTCGGCGAGCTTCTTCAGCGCCTTCACCGTGTCGTCCGCGTCGGAGGAGGCCACGGGCTTGGCATTCGGCCCGTTCTTCTTCTGGTTGAGGAATTCGGCGAGCGTCGCCGCGTACTCCGGTACGACATCCATCTGACCCTTCTCCAGGGCCGGTTCATACAGTTCGCGGGTGTCCACCGTCTTGAGGGAGGTCGAGTAACCGGCGTCCTCCAGCAGCCCCGCGTACAGCTCGGCGAGGATCTTCGACTCGGCGAAGGAGGCGGTCCCGATCACCAGCGAGCCCTCCTTGCCGGGCTTGCCGGAGCCGTCGCCCCCACCGGACTTCTCCAGGCTCTCGCCGCCGCACGCGGTCGCGCCGACCGCCAGCACCACGGCGCTCGCCGCCGCCCCCGCCACTCTCAAGAACGTGCTCATGGGTTCCCCATCCATAGATATGTACGGCAGATATGTACGGCTTGGTCGCATACGAATGCGTACGGCTGCGCACCGAGGCGATGCGAGCGTTACGACGTCAGCGCGGGCGCCTTGGGCGCCTGGTCGGCGGGCGGGCGGCGGAACGCGGCCGACCGCCGCCCCGTCTTCCGCCGCATCGGGTCCAGCACCAGCCCCAGCACCACGAACACGCCCTCGACCAGCAGCGCCAGCACCGCGACCAGCACCGCCCCGGCCACCACCTGGGGCGTGTCGGTGAGCCGGAAGCCCGCCGTGATGATCCGGCCGAGCCCGCCGCCGCCGGGCAGCGCCGCCAGCGTCGCGGTGGCCACCACCTGCACCGCGGCGGTCCGCACGCCCGTCATGATCAGCGGGAACGCGAGCGGGAGTTCGACCCGGCGGATCAGCTGGCCGCCCGTCATCCCCATGCCCCGGGCCGCCTCCACGACCTCCCGGTCCGCCTCGCTCACCCCGACGTACGCGTTGGTGAGCAGCGGCGGGACGGCGAACAGCACCAGCGCGATGATCGTGGGCCACTGGCCGTGCGTGCCCAGCGGACTGAGGAGCAGCAGCACCAGCACGGCGAAGGTGGGCACCGCCCGCCCCGCGTTGGAGATGTTGACCGCGATCGCGCCGCCCTTGCCGATGTGGCCGAGCAGAACGGCCACCGGCAGCGCGACCGCGCACGAGATCGCCAGACAGACGAACGTCAGGAACAGATGCTGGCCGAGCCGGTGCCACACCCCGTCCCCACCCGACCAGTGCGACCCGGTGGCCAGCCAGTTCCACGCCTCGCCGATGACGCCCATCAGGCCCTCCTCCTCTTGCGCGCCCAGGGCGTCAGCACCCGCTGGACGCCGAGCAGAACGACGTCCGCCACGACCGCCAGCGCCACGCACAGCACCGAGGCGGTCAGCACCTGCGCCTTGAAGAAGCTGTGCATGCCCTCGTAGATGAGGTTGCCGAGCCCGCCGTAGCCGATGATCGCGCCGACCGTGGTGAGCGAGACGGTGGAGACCGTGGTGATGCGCAGCCCGGCCATCAGGGCGGGCAGCGCGAGCGGCAACTCGACGCCGAGGAGCAGCCGCAGCGGCCCGTACCCCATGCCGCGCGCGGCCTCCCGGGCGTCCTCCGGCACGGAGGCGAGGCCCGCCATGATGTTGCGCACCAGGATGGTCAGCGAATAGAGCACCAGGCCCGTGACCACGACCGCCTGGGACACCCCGAAGACCGGCAGCAGCAGCGAGAACATCGCGAGCGACGGCACCGTGTAGAGGATCGTGGTCATCCCCAGCACCGGGCCCGCCACGCCCTGTCGACGGCGGGCCAGCAGCGCGAGCGGAAAGGCGATCACGAGGCCGATCGCGACCGACGCGAGGGTGATCCCGACATGCTGAAGCGTCGCGTCCGTCAGCTCCTGACCGCGCGTGCGCACATACTCGCCGCAAATCCAATCGTTACTGATCAGACAGTTCTGGTCCGCCATACGCTCACCTCCCCCGGGCACGTGGTCGTCCAATTCCTGGGAGACCCTATCCCCGGGAGATGACAATCTCGTCCGATCGCCACACAACAGCAACAATGTCTGCCACGAATGCGGCAACAATGGGGAGCCATGATCCGTTTCGAGCATGTCACCAAGCGCTACGCCGACGGCACGACCGCCGTGGACGATCTGTCCTTCGAGGTCGCGGAGGGTGAGCTGGTCACGCTCGTAGGGCCCTCGGGCTGTGGCAAGACCACCACGATGAAAATGGTCAACCGGCTCATCGAGCCGTCCTCCGGCCGGATTCTGGTGGAGGACGAGGACATCGCCGAGACCGATCCGGTCGCGCTGCGCCGCCGTATCGGCTACGTCATTCAGCAAGTCGGTCTCTTCCCGCACAAGACCGTGCTGGAGAACACCGCGACCGTGCCGCATCTGCTGGGGTGGCAGCGGAAGAAGGGGCGGGAGCGGGCCGCCGAGCTGCTCGATCTGGTCGGACTCGACCCTTCCGTATATGGCGACCGCTATCCGGACCAGCTCTCCGGCGGCCAGCGGCAGCGGGTCGGGGTGGCGCGGGCGCTGGCGGCCGACCCTCCGGTGCTGCTGATGGACGAGCCGTTCGGGGCCGTCGACCCGGTCGTCCGCGAACATCTCCAGACGGAATTCCTGCGGCTTCAGTCGCAAGTGCGAAAGACCGTGCTTTTCGTGACGCACGACATCGAGGAGGCGGTGCGGCTCGGCGACCGCATCGCGGTGTACGGATCCGGGCGCATCGAACAGTTCGACACCCCGGCGGCCGTGCTGGGCGCGCCCGCCTCGCCGTACGTCGCCGACTTCGTCGGCGCCGACCGGGGCCTCAAGCGGCTCTCGGTCACCCCCATCGAACCCGGCGACCTCTGGCAGCCGCCCGTCGTCCACCTCGACGACCCGCTTACCAAGGCGGCCGCCCGCCTGGCCTCGGACGGCGCCCGGTGGGCCGTCGTCCTGGACGACGCGGACCACCTCCACGGCTGGATCCCGTCGGACGCGGCCGACGGGCAGGACGGGACGGTACGGGATCACGCCCGCCGGATGGAGGCATGGCTGCCGGTGGGGGCGCCGCTCAAGCAGGCGTTCAGCACGATGCTCCAGCACGACGCGGGGTGGATCGCCGTCCTGGACGGCGAACGCTTCCTCGGCGTCCTCACCCCGGGACGCCTGCACGAGGCCCTGCGCCGCTCGATCGACGCGGACGCGGGCGGAATCGCCCGCGGCGACGTACACCTCCAGACGGTGACCGACACCTGAGCCTCCCGGCACGGCCCCGGTCCGCAGTCGCCTGCACCCCGTCGGGCGGGTCAATTCCCCCACCCCGCCCCTTCCCGCAGCATCCGATATGCGGCTCCGCCGCGCGGCGGGGCAAGCCCCGGACCCCACCCGGTGCGGGGCTCGGCCCCGGCACGGGGCCAAGCGTGGGGGCGCCCCGGCGCGCCTCGCCAGGCGCGCGGGCACGTTCCGCAGGGCGGGGACCTTTCTCCTACCCGCCCCTTACCGCAGCATCCGATATGCGGCTCCGCCGCGCGGCGGGGCAAGCCCCGGACCCCACCCGGTGCGGGGCGGGGCCCCGCCACTGCGTCGGGAGGCGCTGGGCAC
>NZ_RIBZ01000692.1:0-6756 GCF_003721215.1 Streptomyces botrytidirepellens | reverse complement strand
GGACTGCGCGCGCGGATGGCCCAGACGCACAACCCGGGCCTCTACCTCGGCTCCGGCCTCGGCATCGCCTCCGGCTGGCTGTCCGGTGACCCGCTGCTGTACACCACTCTCGGCACCACCGGTGTCGCGGTCGGCTGGGCCGCGCTCGGTATGCGCCCGGGCCCGTGGCGCTGGCTGCCCGGGCAGGGCGAGCCGTGGGAATGGGTGACCCGCAGCAGCCGGCGCGGCTACCGGCGCCGGGTCCGCCGCATGCGCCGCCGCCTCGGCCTCGACCACGCCTACGGTCCCGCCGTCGGCTCCGACGGCCTGCTCGTGCCGACCATCGGCATCGCCGACGGCTGGCGCCACCGCGAGGACCGTGCCGCCCTGGTCCGTGCGGCGAAAGCCGACGCCTACCGCAAGCGGTCCGCGACGCTGCGCGCCATCTGGGCCAAGGGCCTTCCCGACTGGGAGCGCGGCTGGTGGCGCCGCTACAGCCCGACGGAGATGGCGCTGCGGGCCGGCCCGCTCGCGGCGATCCCCGCCAGCAGCTACATCGACGTGCCCTGGTGGGCCCGCCTCCTTGTCGCCTCCACCGCGGCGACCTGGGGAGCGCGGATGTGGGCGCTGCCGGACTCTGCGACGCCCGCGGCCGCCGAACACCCCGACGGCATCGACTGGTACCTGGCCCGCTGGGCTGAGTGGATCGCCTGCGACCAGGGCCCGCTGCCTGCGTCCAAGCTCACCGACGTCCGGCTGGACGAGGACCGGCTGACCGCGATCATCGTCTCCACCACCGCCCGGCCCGCCCTTGGCGTCGGCCAGGACGCGGTCTCCATCGCGTTCGAGGTCCCGCCGCGGGCGGTCAACATCTACCGTCCCGACGACATGCCGGCTTCCCGCGCCAAGCTCACCGTCAAACTGCGCAACAGGACTGGCGAGCTGGACATGAACGACCTGTCAGCGGTGTGGGAGGAGTACAGCCCCTACCACGGCAGCGAGTTGTACGACGCGGAGGAGACCGAGTTCGGCCGGCGCTTCAAGCTGCTGATGCCGCGCCGGGGGTCCTCGGTCGCCGACGTGCAGCCCCTCGCCATCGCCCAGGCCCTCGACATGGACGGTGAGGACGCCGTCTCCCACCTGCACCTGCGGGTGATCGACGCCCGCCGCGTCGAGGTCAACGAGATGTCCGTCAACCCGCTCCAGGACGGCGTCCCCCTGGACCCGCAGGCGCTGGTCATGGACGACCAGGGCTACATCACGGTCGGAAAGGACATTTACGGCGAGCCCGCCCGGTGGCGCCTGATGATCCCCAACGAGGGGAAATTCGGGCTCACCGGCCAGCAGGGCATGTCCGCCGTGCACTCCTTCTCCTCCGGCACCACCGGCTCCGGCAAGAGCAGCCTGGAGGAGACCCTCCTGATCGCCCAAATGATCAACGGGATCGTCGGGTGGCTGGCCGACGGCAAGTACGGCGCCGGTTTCGCCTCCTGGACCCACGAGCTCGACTGGATGGTCAAGAGCCACTACGGCGCCATGCTCATGGGCCAGGCCGCCGTCGACCTCGGCAAGTTCCGCTTCTCGACCCAGATGAAGATGCAGTGGCAGGACGCCGACGGCTACGTCATGGACGGCCGCAGCTTCTTCGTCCCCGGCGAGCCGTTCGCCCCGATGCAGGTCACCTGGGACGAGTTCAACGAGATGGTGATGGACCCACTCAAGGACCACGTCAACCCACTCCTGGCCTCCGGGTCCAACCTGGGCCGCCAGACACGGGGCGCCGGCATCGGCGCCCGGATCTACGTCCAGATCCCCAACCTCGACTCCATCGGAACCAACAAGCACGCCAACGCCATCCGCGACATGCTCCAGTCCGGCAACATCGCCATGTTCCGCAACGCACGCGCGGACATCGACGTGATGTCGCTCGGCTCCAGGACACCGAAGTTCCGCCTGGAGCCGATCCCGGAGACGTTCCCCAACGGCTCCGGCACCGGCGGCCTGGGCTACATCGCCGACGGCGCCGATCAGTACACCCAGTCCCGCATGATGTTCCACCCCAACCCGGTGCGCGTCGCCCGCGAACTGCCCCGGCCCACCCTCACCCAGGCCGAGGCAGACGCAATAGCTGGCATGAGCCCCGCCGGCATCGCCTACCTGCGGCGGGACGAGTACCGGCACATGGACGCCGGCGAGGAAGAGAAGTTCCTGCGCGACCTGGTCAAACAGGAAGACGCCAAGCGCGGCAAGAACACGACCATCATCGACCTCGCCCCCGCGCCCGCCACCCCCGGCGGCACAGACCTTGTCCTCGACGACGAGGACGAGGACCTGGACGCGCTGGTGCCACCCAGCCGCTCCGAACTCGTCTGGCACGCCGTCGACCGCGGAGCCCGACGCAACGGCGAGATCGCCAAGGTCACCGCCCTGAAGCCGCCCAACGTCGCAGGCGCCACGAAGCGACTGGAACGCCTCGGAAAGCTCACCAAGATCGACCGCGACTGGCACACCGTCGAGCCGATCGACGCCTGACCCGCCCCTCTCACAGAAATCGGAGATCAGCCATGTTCGCTCTCACCTCGTCCTCACTCGCCCTACTCGTCGCCATCGGCATCGGCATCTGGATGAAGAAGGACAGCAGCTTCCGCAAGCGGGAGGTCGCCGCCGTCTCGGTGTTCTGGATCCTCATGATGATGACGCCCCTCGGCACCTCAACCGTCGAGAAGGTCCACGAGATGTTCGGCCACGGGGCGACCGGGTTCAGCGAGACCGTCAACAACCTCTCCTCCAATTAAGACGACGCCTGCCAGGGAGGCAGCCCGCTTGGTGCAGCGGGCCGCCTCCCTGTGTCTTTCCACGCCTTCGGCTTCACAGCAAGGAGTCACACCCCATGGACGACCACCGCAAACACGGGCGGGAGCTGACCGCTCAGGAAGAATTCGAGTCGACCAGACTCCTCGCCGAGGGATACAGCGACACCACCCCCGTCGCCACCCGGTACAAAGACATCGTTCCCGCACCGGCCCAACCCACCGTGGGGAACGCCGTGCCCTTCGCCCAGCACGGACGCCCCCCCATGTCCCAGAAGACCACCGACCACGCCACCCTCGTGATCGTCTACACCTGGGGGGCGCTGCCGGTTGGCGGCGCCGTCTCCCTGGTGCTGTGGCAGCTGTCCAGCGTCAGCCCGATGCAGCTGACCTTCGCCGGCCTGGGTGCCGCAGGAGTCGTCATCGCGATCGGCGCCGCCGCCCGCATGATCGGGCGAGCCTTCCGAGACGGCGCCTCCGCCCTGCCTGACCACACGGTCAACCAGTACACCGGCACCGTCTACGTGCAGCACACCGAACTGCACACCAACACGCGCGGATTCGGGCGGACCAACAACCAGATCACCGACGGCCAGCAGTAGCCAGCCCGCCGGACACCACCAGCTCACGACGCGCTGACGTCTGCCTGTCCACCCTTCGGCTCCCGTCACGGGGCCGGGGGCGGGCAGGGAGCCGGAACAGCCAACGCGCCGCCTTTCCCCACCCCCCTTTGGCGGTCCGGTCTCGAGCACCCGGCCCGCAAACGCCCGCCCACAGCAGAGAAAGGCCCACTCATGATGCTGACCCTCTCCATCGCAATCGTCATCGTCGGCACCCTCTTCGTCCTGACCGGCCACGCCCGCAAGGCCCACATGGACAGGGCCAACATCACCGCGATGAAGGAGGCGGACGCCGCACTCGAGGCCAACTCGGACCGCGAGCGGGCCGCCGGCATCACCTACGAGACCGCGGAGCACCGGCGCCTGAGCCGTGCCGCGAACGAGGCCGCCGCCGAGGTCCCGTTCCGCTACGGCGGCACCAAGCGCCGCTGACCCATACCGCCCTACACCGATCCGAAGGAAGGGAGCCCGCACCTGCCCACCCTCGAACCCGCCAGGAACTCGAGAGTGCGCAGGGAGCCGGACCAGCCCCCGCCGACGGGATGAGGATGCACGTGACACTCCCCCGCCTAAAGGCGGGGGCTTCTCGGCTCGCGCCGGGAGGCTTCCTGCTTCATGGCCGACTGCCCGCCCGGAGTACTCCGTTGAGGTCTGACACCAGCTCCACGGGCCGACACCGCCAGTCCGGCGGCCAGCAGGTTCTTCGCCGCGTTTACGTCCCGGTCGTGGGTCGTTCCGCAGTCACACGTCCACGTGCGGACGTTGAGCGGCATCTTCTCCTGGAGGGTGCCGCAGCTGGAGCACAGCTTGGACGAAGGGAAGAAGCGGTCCACCGTGATCACTTCCCGCCCGTGCCACGCCGCCTTGTACTCCAGCAGGTTCCGGAACTCCGACCACGCCGCATCCGAGACGGCGCGGGCCAGACTCCGGTTCTTGACCATGTTCCGCACGGTCAGGTCCTCGATCACAATGGTTTGGTTCTCACGCACGAGTCGAGTGGTCAGCTTGTGCAGGCCGTCACGTCGGCGGTCGGCAATCCGGGCGTGGATCCTGGCGACCTTCTGCCGGGCCTTGCGCCGGTTGGCGCCATCGCCCTTGGCCTTCTTCGCCAGGCGGCGCTGGGCCAGAGCAAGGCGGGCACGGTCGCGGCGTTCATGCCTCGGGTTGGCGATCTTCTCGCCGGTGGACAGGGTCAGCAGATGGTCCAGGCCGACATCCACGCCCACCGCTGCTCCGTTCGCGGGCAGCGGCTTGAGGGCCGGGTCCTCGCACAGCAGGGAGACGAACCAGCGCCCCGTGCTGTCCTGGGACACGGTTACCGTGGACGGCTTCGCGCCCTCCGGCAGCGGACGGTGCCAGACGATGTCCAGCGAACTGGTCATCTTCGCCAGCGTCAGCTTCCCGTCCCGGAACCGAAACCCGCTGGTGGTGTACTCGGCAGACTTCCGGGACTTCTTCTTCGACTTGAAGCGCGGGTACTTGGCCCGCTTGCCGAAGAAGTTGGTGAACGCCGTCTGCAAGTGCCGAAGGCACTGCTGGAGCGGCACCGAGGAGACCTCGTTGAGGAACGCCAGTTCCTCAGTCTTCTTCCACGCCGTCAGCATCGCCGACGTTTCGTTGTAGTTGACCCGCTCCTGCCGCGCCCACGCCTCGGTACGGGCGGCGAGCGCCATGTTGTAGACCTTGCGGACGCAGCCGAACGTGCGCGACAGCTCCGCCGCCTGCTCGCCGGTGGGATAGAAGCGGTACCGATACGCCCGCTTCACCTGCGTCGTGGACACGCTCGCAAACTAATGGGACGGCAGCTAAGGATCAAATCCCGTGGGTCGGAGCACGGTCTTTCGCCCTGGCGGCGAAACCCCGCTCCTAGTCCTGCTCCGCAGGAACCTGTGTTTCCTCCCCCGGCTGAAGCCGGGGGTATCCACGAAGGAGACCTGATGAACACCACGAACCCATCCCAGGACGAGACCGCGGCCGTGACCGCGCTCCTCCTGACACGCCACCCGTCAGCAACCTTCGACACGACCGGCGCCGTCGCCACAGCAGGATTGCTCTGCTCCCCTGGTACACCCGACTCCGCGCAGACTCGCGTCTGCCACCGCGCCCCGTTCCCCAGCGTCTTCAACGGCCGCCCCTTCGCCGACGTCGAGGCCGAGGAACACGTCCTCGCCGCCACCTACGCAGACCTGCTGCGCGAAGCGGTCACCGAGCGACCCTCCGGCTGCCCCGGACTCCTCGTCTCGAAGAACACCATCGTCGCCGGGGAACTGCTCCATGGCTGACCACGACCCGCACCCGTTCAACTGCCCGGACTGCGCCGCCGCGCCGGGGCAACTGCACGAAGGAGGCTGCGACCACGCGCACTGCCCGGACACCGGCCGTCCGCGCGCGGTATGCGAACACGACGGCGCGTGCGCCAGCCGCTGGAGCGGCGACTTTGTCGGAGCCGCTGAATGCCGTGAGTGGGACTGGTGGCTCATCGAGGACCCCGAGCTCGGTCTCGTCCCGTGCCCCGCCGGCACCAAGGACGCCATCGAAGACTTCAACCGGCTGCTCACCCACGCCCGCTGGGATGCCGATCTGCAGCGCTACGTCCGCACCGACCTCACGACCATCTGACTCCGCGCCGTCGTGCGCTCCGTGAAGAGAGGGACACCCACCATGATCACCAACGCTGAGGGCAGGAACAGTCGTCACAAGCGGTGGCACCGCTTACAGCAGGTCCGCAGCTGGGTGACCGGCCGGACCCGCCAGGGATGGGCGAACCTGCCGAAGCTGTGGCGGCACGAAACCGTCCGCCACATGGCCTTCAGCGCCGGGATCATCCTCGCGGGTGCCTGGCTGCTGGGCCAGGTCGTGCCCCACGTCCCCGGATGGGCCGCGGCCATCAACGGGACGCTGGCCACCATCGACCAGCCGGTACGGCACTACCTCCTCACCCACACGCAGGCGCTGCCCATCACCGCCAGCGCCACCTACAGCGTCTGGCAGGCCGTTGGCTTCGCCTCTTTCGTCACCGGGGTCTTCTACAACGGCCCCGCACGGCTTGCCTGGACGATGTGGGGCGCCACCACCGTGATCATGGTGTGGATCGGAACCCCCGACCCCGGACGCCAAGTCGCTGCCGGACTCGCCCTCCTCGCCTGGGTCGCCCTGTCCGGCCTTGCGCTGCGCGGCCTGCGCCTGCGCCCAGCCGCCTTCGTCCAGGTCGACGTGCACAACGAGGCGCCGCCCCCGCCCGAGGTCGAGGTCCGCGCGGAGATCCACACGACGCAGCCCGAGCAGCCCCAGTATTTGCCGCCGTCGCCGAACTGACGTCTCCCTGTCCGCCCCCGCCATGGGGGCCG
>NZ_RIBZ01000693.1:0-6701 GCF_003721215.1 Streptomyces botrytidirepellens | reverse complement strand
GTGGGCGACGGCCCGCCGAGCGGCCCCGAACCCCGCCCCGCCGAGCACGCCGCGCTCACCGCCGAGGCCGGGCGGGCGCTGCGAGCCGCGGTGCGCGGGCTGCCCGGCCGCTGTCCGAGGCTGCTCGGGACGATGCTGTCCCGGCCCGAACTGACATATCGCGAGATCGCGGGTGAGTTGGGTATCTCACAGGGCAGTCTGGGCCCGGTACGTTCCCGATGTCTGGGTTGCCTGCGCAGAATGCTCACGGCGGAGGTTGCGGCTCCTGAACCGTGGGGAAAGGAGCGTTAGACAATCGGCGCCCGGGAGGCGGCCACCACCCTGTGGCGTCTCCCATCCAGGCAATCAACCCCGGTCGCCCCTACCCTCAGGCGGCCGGTGGACCGAGAAAAGGGGAGGCATGCGCACATGGGCATGAGCGTGACCATCTCCGCGGCGACCGCGGACGACGCCGAGCAGATCCTCAAGCTCCAGTACCTGTGTTATCAGGGTGAGGCCGAGCTCTACGGGGACTACTCCATCGAGCCGCTGACGCAGACGCTCGACGACCTGCGCGCCGAACTGGGCGAGGGCTGTGTGCTGGTGGCCCGGCTCGGCGAGGAGGTCGTCGGCTCGGTCCGGGGCGCCGTCGACGACAAGGGCACGGCCGCCATCGGCAAGCTCATCGTCCACCCGCGGATGCAGCGGCACGGCCTCGGCGGGCGGCTGCTCGCCGCGATCGAGGCCCAGCTCGCGGAGGAGCGCGCCGCCAAGCGCTACCGGCTGGCCACCGGCCACCGCAGCGACGGCAACCTCCGGCTGTACCGCAAGTACGGCTACGCCCAGGTCGGCACCGAAGAGGTCAACCGCCGCCTGAGCCTGGTCACCCTGGAGAAGGACGCCTCCATGTCGGCCTTCGCCGCGAGCGCCTAACGCCTGCGGCGCGCGCGGCACATCGGACGGGCTGGGTTCGCCCCACGGCGACCCGGCCCGTCCGGGCGAACAACCCAGCCCCTCCGGCGTTTGAGGAGCGGGGTCCGGGGCGGAGCCCCGGCGGGGGTTCGGGGGCGGAGCCCCAGAGGAAAAGAACTAGCGGCGGCGGAGCCACATGAGGCCCGTCACCGGCAGGAAGATCGGGATGAACAGGTAGCCCATCCCGTAGTCCGACCACACCGTCTGGTCGGGGAAGGCCGAGGGGTCGACGAGGGTCCAGGTGCCGACCGTCAGCACACCCAGCAGCTCCGCCCCGCAGCACACCATCGCCGCCTTGCGCGCACCCTCCCCGCCCCGCACCAGCGAGACCGTGATGAAGGCGTACACCACGGCGGAGACCGCCGAGAGGATGTAGGCCAGCGGCGCCTCGTCGTACTGGGCGATCAGCTGGTAGATCGAGCGCGACGCCGCGGCCACCGTGAACACCCCGTAGAGCATCACCAGCAGCCGCCCGGGCCCCTGCCCGAGCCCCGTACGCCCACGTTCGGCTGACTCAGCCACCCACGCCTCCCCAGATGTCGTACAGCCGTACCTCCAGCACGGCCAGCACCACGGCCGCCGCCGCGACCGTCGCCGAGCCCCAGCGGGTCCGCTCCGCCAGCGACATGAACGCCGCGATCGGCACGGCCAGCGCCGAGCCGACCAGATACGCGATGAAGATCGCCACGCCCTGCTCGGGTTCGTCGCCCTGCGCCAGCCGCACGACCCCGATGACCAGCTGGACGATGGCCAGCAGGGACACCACGGCCATGCCGATGAAGTGCCAGTCCTTGGTGGGCTGGTCGCGGTAGGCGGCGAAACCGCACCACGCGGCGAGCGCGAGGGCGGTCGCGCCGAGCACGGCGGTCAGCACGTCGATCAACGGGACCTCCGCGCGGTGCGTTCCCGCACACAGGGGGTGACAAGCATGGGACGACTGTAATCGGCCCGAATGACCGCGTTGCGATCGGCCCCGTACGCTGCGCCCCATGAAGATCACCGCTGACGCGCTGCTGTTCGACAACGACGGAACCCTCGTCTCCTCCATGGAGTCCGTGGTCCGCTGCTGGACCCGCTGGGCCGAGGAGTACGGCGTGACGGAGGAGTTCGCCCGGGTCGAGCTGCACGGCCGCCCGGCGGCCGACATCATCGGCGATCTGCTCCCCGCCGACCGCGTCGCGGAGGCCCGCCGGCGCATCGACGAGCTGGAGGTCGAGGACGTCCCGGGCGGGGTGCGGCTGCTGCCCGGCACCCTCGACCTGCTGGCCGGGCTGCCTCGGGAGCGCTGGGCCGTGGTGACCTCCGCGGGCCGCGCGCTGGCCGAGGCCCGCCTCGCCGAGGCCGGGATACGCCCCGGGCTGCTGATCACGGCGGACGACATCACCCGCGGCAAGCCGGACCCCGAGCCGTTCCTGCTGGCCGCCGGGAAGCTGGGCGCCGACCCGGCCCGCTGCGTGGTCTTCGAGGACGCCCCGGCCGGGCTCGCCGCCGCCCGGGCCGCCGGGATGCGGACCGTGGCGTTGACCACAACGACCAGCCGGGAGGAGCTGGACGCCGACATCGTGGTGGCGGACCTGTCGGCCGTGTCGGCACGGGCCGTCGACGGGGGAGTGGAGATCGTCGCGGGGGAGTGACACCCGATCGGAAACGACCCCTATTGTCCACGGGCTGGTCTTCTGTGTCCGTCATGCGGACAGGCTTGATCGGCCCGTCAGGGTCTCTGGTTTACTGGCGGCCATGACCACGACGAGCTGCCGCACCCCTGCGACCGAGGCGATGATGACGCCCGGTGCTCGTTGTCGGTGTCGAATGTGTGACCGCTGAGGGCCCCCGCTTGAGCCTCGCGCCCCGAAGCGAGCCCCGCTGAGCCATGTCCGCGCGCCCGCGTGCGGACCGGCCTGCCCCGCGTCACCGGATCCGAGCCGCGCCCACACACGCGCACGCCCTCGGCCCGCCCACGCCGCTTCCGTAAGGAATGAACCGTGCCCGGCGGCACAACCGCCCTGCACTCAACAGTGACGGAAACCCTGTGATCACCACTACGGACCTGACAAAGGTCTACCGCTCACGAGGCCGCGAGGTCACCGCCCTCGACGGCGTCGATCTGCATGTCCGCGAGGGTGAGGTGTACGGCGTCGTCGGTCAGAGCGGCGCCGGGAAGTCCACCCTCATCCGCTGCGTCAACCTCCTGGAGCGCCCCACCTCCGGCACGGTCACCGTGGCCGGCCAGGACCTCACGGCGCTCGCGGGGCGGGGCCGGCAGGCCGGTTCCGCGCTGCGCCAGGCGCGCAGCCGTATCGGCATGGTCTTCCAGCACTTCAAC
Organism: Streptomyces botrytidirepellens; assembly: GCF_003721215.1. Lineage (NCBI taxonomy): Bacteria > Bacillati > Actinomycetota > Actinomycetes > Kitasatosporales > Streptomycetaceae > Streptomyces > Streptomyces botrytidirepellens. Next base: position 3,427 of record NZ_RIBZ01000693.1, on the reverse strand, counting down.
CTGCTCTCTTCGCGCACGGTGCGCGACAACGTCGAGCTGCCGCTGGAGATCCTCGGCGTCTCCGGCAAGGAGCGCACCCGCAAGGCCCTGGAGCTGCTGGACCTGGTCGGCCTCGCCGACAAGGCCAAGGCGTACCCCGCGCAGCTCTCCGGCGGCCAGAAGCAGCGCGTCGGCATCGCCCGCGCGCTCGCGGGCGACCCGAAGGTGCTGCTGTCCGACGAGGCGACCTCTGCGCTCGACCCCGAGACCACCCGCTCGATCCTCCAGCTGCTGCGCGACCTGAACCGGCAGCTGGGCCTGACCGTGCTGCTGATCACGCACGAGATGGACGTCGTCAAGACCATCTGCGACTCGGCCGCGCTGATGAGCGACGGCCGGGTCGTGGAGTCCGGCAAGGTCACCGAGCTGCTGGCGACCCCCGGCTCCCAGCTGGCCCAGGAGCTGTTCCCGGTCGGCGGGGTGCCGTCGGCCGAGGACCGCACGGTCGTGGACGTGACGTTCCAGGGCGAGGCCGCGGCCAAGCCGGTGATCTCCCAGCTGTCGCGTACGTACAACATCGACATATCGATCCTCGGCGCCGCGATGGACACCGTCAGCGGCAACCAGGTCGGCCGGATGCGCATCGAGCTGCCCGGCCCGTTCGAGGAGAACGTCGTGCCGATCGGCTTCCTGCGCGAGCAGGGCCTCCAGGTCGACGTGGCCGATGTGGACGCGTCGAAGACCGCCGTGCTCAAGGAGGGCGCCAAGTGACCTGGTCCGAGATGCAGCCCCTGTTGCAGCAGGCCTGTCTGGAGACGCTCTGGATGGTCGGCTGGTCGGCGGCCATCGCGATCATCGGCGGACTGCCGCTCGGTGTGCTGCTGGTGCTCACCGACCGGGGCGGCGTGCTGCCCAACGTGGTCGTGAACAAGGTCGTCGGCCAGGTCGTCAACATCGCGCGCTCGATGCCGTTCATCATCCTCATGGTCGCGCTGATCTCCTTCACCCGCGCGATCGTCGGCACCACCATCGGCCCCGCGGCCGCGATCGTGCCGCTCGCGATCGGCGCCATCCCCTTCTACGCCCGCCTCGTGGAGACCTCGGTGCGCGAGGTCGACGGCGGGCTGGTGGAGGCCGTGCAGTCGATGGGCGGCTCCACCTGGACCGTCGTACGCAAGGTCCTGCTGCCCGAGTCGCTGCCGTCGCTGATCTCCAGCGCGACCACGACGATCGTCGCGCTCATCGGCTACTCGGCGATGGCCGGAACGGTCGGCGCGGGCGGCCTGGGCGACCTCGCCGTCCGCTACGGCTACCAGCGGTTCGAGACCGAGCTGATGTGGATCACCGTGGCCATCCTCGCGGTGGTCATCTCCGTCATCCAGTTCGCCGGTGACCTCGCGGCCCGCGCGCTCTCCCACCGCAGCCCCGCCTCGGCCGGGCCCCGGCTGGTGCTGCTGCGCTCCCGGAAGCCCCGGAGCGGCGACGCCGCCGGGACCCCGGCCGTCGCCAAGGCCGACCAGGCCGCCAAGGCCGACAAGGCCGACCAGGCCGGGACCGACGAGCCGGGCGAGCCCGCCCAGCTGTCCAAGACTCCCTGACACCCCGTCCCCGAAAGGCACTTTTCGTGCGTAACAGCCTCAAGACCACCGCCACCCTGCTCGCCGCCGCCGTGCTCGCCGCCGGTGCGTCCGCCTGCTCCCCGCCCAGCAAGGGCGGCACGGACAAGAACGGCCCGCTGCTCGTCGGCGCGAACCCCGTCCCGCACGCCGAGATACTGAACTACGTCAAGGACCATCTGGCGAAGAAGGAGGGGCTCAAGCTGGAGGTGAAGGAGTTCACCGACTACAACTCGCTGAACCCCGCCACCCAGGACGGCTCGGTGGACGCCAACTACTTCCAGAACAAGCCGTTCCTCGACGACTACAAGAAGAAGCGCGGCGGCGACATCGTGCCCGTGGTCACCGTGCACCTGGAGCCGCTCGGCCTCTTCTCACACAAGGCCAAGAAGGCCGACGACCTCAAGAAGGGCGCCACCGTCGCCGTCCCCAACGACGCGGTGAACGAGGCCCGGGCGCTCCAGCTGCTGGACACCCACGGCGTCATCAAGCTGAAGAAGGGCGCCGGGACCGAGGCCACGCCCAAGGACATCGCCGACAACCCCAAGGGCCTGAAGTTCAAGGAGCTGGAGGCACCCCAGCTGCCGCGGTCCCTGGACGATGTGGACGCCGCGGTCATCAACGGCAATTACGCCATCCAGGCCAAGCTCAACCCCGCCAAGGAAGCGCTGATCCTGGAGTCCCCGGACAACAGCCCCTACGGCAACTTCCTCGCCGTGAAGAAGGGCAACGAGGACGACCCGCGGGTCAAGAAGCTCGCCAAGCTCCTCACCTCCCCGCAGGTGAAGAAGTTCATCAAGGACAAGTACGACGGATCCGTCCTCGCGTCGTTCTGACCCATACCATTCTGAAAAACGACCGACCGAACACGCAAGGCTCCGCATCCGGGCGACAATCGGATGCGGAGCCTTCCGTTTCCGCACCCCGTGCTGCATTTAGCAGGAGCGATGCTGCATGCTGGGCTCTTCGCCACGACTTTGATACGACCCGGTTACGGAGCGGCGCATGACATCCACTTTCCCGGACATCTCCATCAGCACGGAACGGCTGGTGCTGCGCCCGTTCGAGGAAGCGGACCTGCCCGCGCTCACGGACATGATGAACGACGAACTCGTCATCACCTGGAGCCGGGCCCCCTACCCGTACACCCACCGCGACGCACGCGACCAGGCGATGCGGCTCGCCCCCGCCGAACGCACCACGGGGCGCGGAATCGTCTTCGCGGTCGCCGAATTCCTCACCCAGCGGCTCGTCGGAATCATCCATCTGCGCAACACCGACTGGAAGGTCCTGGGCACCGAGATCAGCTATATCACCGCCCCCTGGGCGCGCGGTGAGGGCTATGCCGTGGAGGCGGTGCTGGCCGTCGCCCGCTGGCTGTTCCAGGACCAGAAGTTCGAGCGGATGGAGCTGCGTACCGCCGCCGGGAACACCGCCGGCCAGCAGGTCGCGCAGAAGGTCGGCTGCATCAGCGAAGGGGTGCTCCGCAACGCGTACATAGCGCGCACCCAGATGGAGGACGGCGGCTGGACCGATCTGCGCACCGACCTCATCGTCTGGAGCCTGCTCCCCGAGGACCTGGAGGGCGCGCCCGGGCAACGGGACGACACCGAGGGCATCAGCGTCTTCCCCACGTACTCCGAGTACACCGACTGGCGCTGAACCCCGGCGCGCCGCGCCTCCGGTGCGCCCCTCGCGCACCACCTCCGCCCCTGCCCCCGGTCCGGCGGCGCGGGCCGGGCGGGGTAACCTCTCCGGGCTGAGCACCTGCGGGCCGGCCCGCCCACCGCCGCGATACGCGCGTCCGCGGCACGCGCACCGCGGCGTACCCG
>NZ_RIBZ01000699.1:0-6695 GCF_003721215.1 Streptomyces botrytidirepellens | reverse complement strand
GTCGGCGGCGTGGTGCGTCGCCCCCCCCGGGGGCGGGGTGGTCGCGGCTGCCGGGGGCAGTGGACGCGCCCCCGGCGTACGGATCGTCGGGGGCGCAGGTCGGTGCCGTCCCCGGTAGCGCGCGGCGGGCGCCCCACGCCGCGGGGCGTGGGGGCGGGCGCGCCCCGCTACCGGGTGGCCGTAGGCGTGAGACCGCTCACAGCGCCTCCAGCACCCGTCGGGCCACCTCGCGGCCGATGGGGAGGGAGGCGGTGGCGGCGGGGGAGGGGGCGTTGAGGACGTGGACGACGCGGGGCGACTGCGAGATCAGGAAGTCGTCCACGAGCGTGCCGTCCGGCAGCACCGCCTGGGCGCGCACCCCGGCCGGGGCGGCTATCAGGTCGTCGGGCGTCACGTCCGGCAGCAGGCGGCGGACGGCGTCGGTGAAGGCGCGCTTGGACAGGGAGCGGCGCAGCTCGCCCGCCCCGTACCGCCAGTGGCGGCGGGCTATCCGCCAGGAGCCCGGGTACGCCAGCGTCCCGGCCAGCTCGCGCGGGCGGACGGTGTGCCAGGCGTATCCCTCGCGGGCGAGGGCGGGCACCGCGTTCGGCCCGATGTGGACGCCGCCGTCGATGCCGCGGGTCAGATGGACGCCGAGGAACGGGAACGCGGGGTCGGGCACTGGGTAGACCAGGCCGTTGACCAGCGACGTACGCGACGGCGTCAGCTCGAAGTACTCACCGCGGAAGGGCACGATCCGCATGCCCGGGTCGTCGCCAGCCAGCCGCGCCACGCGGTCGCACTGGAGCCCCGCGCAGTTCACCAGGGCCCGCGCCCGCAGCACCGTGCCGTCCGCCGTGCGGACCGCGACCGCCGTGGGGCGCCGGCCGATGCGGGTCACCCCCGCCTCGTACCGCACGGACGCTCCCGCGTCCCGCGCCAGCCGGGCCAGCTGCGCGGCCACCGCCCCGAAGTCGCACACGCCCGTCGTCCCGACGTGGATCGCGGCGAGCCCGCGCACCCACGGCTCGTACTCCGCTATCTGGGCGGGGCCCAGCTCGCGCACCGGGATCCCGTTCTCCCGGCCGCGCTGGACCAGGGCGTGCAGCCGCGGCAGCTCGGAGCGCTCGGTGGCGACGATGAGCTTGCCCGTGACCTCATGGGGGATGCCGTACTCCGCGCAGAACTTCACCATCTCCGCCGCGCCGCGCACCGCGAACCGCGCCTTCAGCGAACCCGGCCGGTAGTAGATCCCGCTGTGGATCACTCCGCTGTTCCGCCCGGTCTGGTGGCGGGCCGGGCCCGCCTCCTTCTCCAGCACGGTCACGCGGGTGCCGGGCGCGGCGCGCGTGATCGCATACGCCGTCGACATGCCGACGATCCCGCCCCCGATCACCAGCACGTCGCAGTCCACCGCCGCCACGCCATGCACCTCCCCGCGCGCCACCACAACCGTCCGGTCGCCCGACCGTCGATCCCTATCATGACCTGCGCCACTGACAGCGGCCCGAAACCCATGCGGCGCCTGGGATCCGGACGGGTGCGTGAAGATCACGCGGGCTTTGCCCGAAGCTCACGCCAGGGTCACCGGGCCCGGGCCGTCGCCGATACCGCGCCGTCACCGATACCGGGCCGTCACCACAGTGAGCCCCTCACGCCGGCGCCACCAGCAGCGGCCGGGCCCGCTCCCGCAGCTCGGCCACCCGCGGTTCGTCCCGGTACGCCTCGAGGCGGTGCATCAGATCGCGTACGTACTCCGTGGTACGCGCGGACGAGATGCGGTTGGCGACCTCCACGGCCCGGGCGCCCGCCGCGCACGCCGCGTCCAGGTTGCCGGACTCCAGTTCGGCCACGGCGGAGACGACGAGCCGCAGCCCGTGGGACCGTACGAACTCCTCCGTCGGCCGGGCCAGCGCCTGCTCGGTGAAGCGCCGCACCTGGCGCGGAAGCCGCAGGTCGCGGTAGCACTCGGCGGCGTCGGCCGCGAACCGCTCGTGGCTGTAGAAGTCGAGCCAGGACGGGTCGGGGTCGCCCGCCCGGGACCGCTCCAGCCAGCCCTCGGCGGACTTCAGCGCCGCCCCGCAGGCCGGGCCGTCCCCGGACTTGGCCTGGGCGCGCGCCTCGACCAGCCGGAAGAAGCTCATGGTGCGGGCGGTGGCCAGGCCGCGGTTGCGCTCCAGGGCGGCCTGGGCGAGGTCCACGCCCTCGTCGGCGAAGCCGCGGTAGGTGGCCTGGAGGCTCATCGACGCCAGTACGTAGCCGCCGAGCGGGACGTCGGCGGCGGCGCGGGCGAGGCGCAGCGCCTGGATGTAGTAGCGCTGTGCGGCCTCCTGCTGGCCGGTGTCGAAGGCCATCCAGCCGGCGAGCCGGGTCAGTTCGGCGGTGGCGCCGAAGAGGGAGCGGCCGACCTCGTCGCTGTACGAGCCGAGCAGCAGCGGTGCCGCGTCGACCCGGAGGCATTCGGGGACCATGGAGGAACGCCAGTCGCCGCCGCCGTACTTGGAGTCCCAGCGGCGCGCGTCCTCGGCGGCCTCGCGCAGCTTGGTGACGTCGCTGTGGCCGACGCGCTGCGGTAAGGCGTCGGCACCAGTGCCGCCCGTACCGCTCGCGCCCGCACCGGCGGCCGTGTCCTCGGCGTCCTCGGGCCCGCGCGCGACCGAGGTGTCGGCCGGGGATATGAGCCAGCGGGAGGCGGGCGTGGCGTACGCGCTGACCGCGAAGGACCCGGCGAGGCTCTGCCAAATACCCACCCCGCCGCGCCGACCCGCGAGATCAAGCCGGTACAACTCGGTCGCTGAGCGGACGGCCTGGCCGATGTCGCGCGGGAACGCGAGTCCGACCTCGGGGGCCGGATCGGCGTCGGCGAGGCCGATCTCATGGAGTGGGACGGGGCGGCCGAGTTTGCTCCCGATAGCGGCAGCAATCAGATGGGGCGCGGCGCCTTGGGGCACCATGCCCTTGGACACCCAACGCGCTACGGACGTCTTGTCGTAGCGAAGGGTCAGGCCACGCTGGGCGCCGAGGTCGTTGACTCTGCGCGCGAGCCCGGCATTGCTGATCCCAGCGAGGGCGAGAACGGTGCCGAGCTTCTCGTTCGGCCCGCGTGGCTCCCTGGACATGCGCACCCCTCGACAGCACCGACGGCCGCCCCGGCATAGGCGCGGGACATTCGTAAACCCAGCGTAGTTCGCCGCATCCCGACCGTTAAGAGGTGGTGTCCCGGATGGCGAGATTCTTGTACGAACGGGCGTGCGGGGCGTGACGCGTGCTCCCGGTGTGTGTGGCTGTGCGCCCGTGTGTGCGCTCTGTCTCAGTCCCGGCGAGAACGTTTCGATGGGACCTGCGTGGGTCGGCCCGCTGTACTGGATCCAGTGGGCTGGGGGACGCCGCCGCCTCATTCCCCGCGGGTGGCGGAACGGTCCGGGAGGCGGAAGCCGCCTCCCGGACTGTCGTGTTGGGAGGACGTGGAGGCGAGCGGCGGCGAACGGCGCGTGGCGGTCCGGGGGATGGCGGGGCATCCGCAAGACCGCCGAGTGCGCCACGGCGAACTTGGCCGGATATCGCCCGTCAGGACCGGGCTCCCGCGGCGGGCCGGGGAGGGGGAGGCCTGGCGCGGGAAGCCCCTTTTCCCGTAGCCGCGTTGACGTCTCTTCGTATACGGGGTGATGGCTTCTCGTCTGCGGTCATGCCTTCCGTCTACGCATCGGCGTCTGTCATGCCTTCTCGTCCACGCGTCGGCCTCTTCCCGCACACGCGTCGGCGTCCTTGCGCTGTTGTGCGCCCCAGTCGTGGCAGCATGGGCCACGGCGGAACGGTGCGTCGTGACGGGTGACGGTTCCCTCCTGGGCTTCCTACGAACGCCTGGCCGCGGGAGCCGCACGGTGTGATCAACTCCTGGGATTCCCGCGGTCATCTGCGGTCAAGGGACATCCAAGAGATCCACGTAGTTGTCCGGTTCGATGTCGAAACCGTCAACATGCTGTGCATGATGGCACCTACTTCTTGGATGCCCTGGATGCCCACAGCCTGTGGAGGCGGCGATGCGGTGGTTGGTGGGGTGGAGCAGTACCGCATCCGGCCCGGTCCCCCCGGAAGGCCGTGCGATCCAGCCGGTCGGTGCCCAACTCCTGTGGTCCGACCCCGATCCGCTGTGGGCGGTCGGCGACTGGCGGCCCGACGAGGTGCGCGTCGTCCAGGCCGACCCCTTCACCCGGCTCGCCGTCTTCGGCTGCTGCGGCGCCACCGACGAGGAGCTGCGGGTCGGCCTGTTCGCCGCCCGCGGCGGCGCCCTGCGCCACCTCACCGCCTGGCCCGGCAGCTACACCGCCGTCGCCCAGGTCGGCCGCCGCATCACCATCGCCGGTGACCTGGCCGGTGCCCGGCCCGTCTTCCACACCGACTGGTCCGGCGGCACCGCGTACGCCACCGCCGCGCTCCCGCTCGCCGACCTCATCGAGGCGCAGCTCGACGTCAGCCACCTCGGCGCGCTGCTCGCCTGCCCCGACTCGCCGGAGGCCGTCGGCGACGGCACGCCCTACATGGGCGTCAGACGGGTGCCGCCCGGACACGCGCTCGTCCTGCGCGACGGCGCCCGCGACATCACCGGCTACGAGCCCACCGCCTCGCTCGCCGTCGCCGCGCCCCCGCTCGACCAGGACACCGCCGTGGAGGGCGTACGGGACGCCCTGCTGGAAGCCGTGCGCGCCCGCCTCACCGCACCCCGCCACGCCCCCGCCACCGACGGCCTCGACCCCGGGCCCGTCCCCGGCATGGGCCCCGCCGAACGCCGGGCCGCCCGCGGCGCACCGGCCCCCGGCATCGGCGCCGACCTGTCCGGAGGCAGCGCCTCCGCCACGCTCGCGCTGCTCGCCGCCGGTCTCCCCGGCATGCCCGGCACCCTCCTCGGCCACGGCACCGAAGCCGGTGAACGCCTGCTCGCCGTCACCTTCAACGACCTCGCCACCACCGGCGGCGCCCGCAGCCGCGAGGCCGAACTGGAACGCGCGGGCGCCATCGCCGCCAACCCCCGGCTGCACCACGTGGTCGTCGCCGGGGGCGAGGAGGCCCTCCCGTACGCCGCCCTCGACATCGGCGCCCTCACCGACGAACCCGGACCCTCCCTCGTCATCGCCGAACGCCACCGGCGCCGCCTCGCCGCGGGCAGCGCCGACCACTTCGTCGGCCACGGCGCCCGCCAGGTGCTCGACGCCCACCCGGCCCGCCTCGCCGACCTGCTGCTCGACCGCCGCAGACGCCATCTGCTGCGCCCCGCCACCGCCCTCGCCAAGGCCGACGGGCCCAACGCCCACTCCTTCTTCGTCCCCTTCACCGTCTACCGCGCCGCCCGCCGACTGGCCCGCACCTCCTACCGCGACGGTGTGCAGGAAGCCGCCGCGCGCCTCCTGGAGCGCCGCTTCACCGACGACGGCGCGGGCGTTGCCGCCGGAGCCGTCTCCGCTTCCCTCGCCTCGCTCGCCTGGTGCCGCCCCGGCCCCGCCGCCCGCTGGCTCACCGGGGAAGCCCTCGCCGAGGTGTCCGTCCGCCTCGAAGAGGCGGCGCTGCGCCCGGTCCTCCTGCGCCGCCCCGGGGAACGCCGTGCCGACGCCGCCCTCGCCCGCTACGCCGCCGACCACCGCGTCTTCGAACAGGCCGCGGAGGTGCGCAGCCAGCGCCTGCACGCCCCCTTCCTCGACAACCAGGTCGTACGGGCCTGCCGCGCGCTCCCCGAAGCCCTGCGCGTCCAGCCCGGAGCGCGCGCCTCCGTCCTGCGGACGGTCCTCGCCGGAGCGGGCATCCGCGACCTCCCCACCGGCTGGGGCGCCACCTCCCACGCCGCGCACGCCGCCTCCGTACGGGCGGGTCTGCGCACCTGGCTCGGCGACCTCGTCACCCTCTTCGACGCGCCGCTGCTGGCCGACGCCGGGCTCATCGAGGCCCGCGTCGTCCGCAAGGCGCTGCGCGCGGCGTCCGAGGGCGAACGGCTGCCCCTGGACGGCCTGGCCGAACTGGTCTCCACGGAGGTGTGGCTACGCCGCCTCCTGGCCCGCCGCGGCACCTGCTGGACCGGCACGGCAGCCCCCCGCCAGCGTGCGGTGGCGGGCGGAGTAGTGCCCCGGCCCACGCTGTGACGGCCCGCGTTGTGACGGCCCGCGTTGTGACGGCCCACGCTGTGACGGCCCGCGATGTGACGGTCCATGGTGCGGGGCCGGGGGCGCGCGCGGCGGCGCGCCGCGCGCTCGTGCGGGTGTGCGACCCGCTCGCGGTGGAGCGTCCCCTTCCACAGCAAACCTAGGAGAATGGCCGCCGTGCGGTATCTCATCCTCGGCACCACCGAAGTGCGCGACGAACACGGGAACCCGCTGTCCCTCGGCGGCCCCCGGATCCGTGCGCTGCTCGCCGTGCTCGCCCTGCGTGCCGCACGTCCCGGGCCCATACCCGTCGACGTCCTCATCGACGAGGTGTGGGCCACCGAACCGCCGCACGACGCGCCCGCCGCGCTCCAGGCGCTGGTGGGCCGGTTGCGGCGGGCGATCGGACGGGAGGCCGTGGTCTCCTCGCCCGGCGGCTACCGGCTCGCGACCGCCGCGCCCCGGGACGACGTCGACCTGCTGCGCTTCGAGCGGCTGGCCGGCGACGGCATGCGCGCCCTCGACGCCGGTGACCCGCACTCGGCCGCCACCACGCTCCGGCGGGCGCTCGCGCTGTGGCGCGGACCG
>NZ_RIBZ01000695.1:0-6683 GCF_003721215.1 Streptomyces botrytidirepellens | reverse complement strand
GGCGAGACGCGCGTGGCGGGTGGCGTGACGCGCCCGCCACCCGCCACGCCGGTGTTCAGCCCCGCGGAGCGCCCGCGGCCGCCGTGCGGCGGCGGCCCGCGCGGGTGATCAGCACCGCGCCGATGACCATGAGCAGCCCGACGCCCGCAGCGCCGAGGCCGATCGTCACCAGGTCCGTCTCCAGGGGCGGATGCTGGGTCTTCGGCGTCCCGTCCGGGGTGGCCAGGTGCTCCTTGCCGGTGTACTTCACCGGGGCCGTCCCGTCGGCGGGCGGCTTCGCGGAGGCCCGGACGGCGGCCGCTGCGTCGATCGGCCCGTACCCGACCAGCGCGTTGCGTCCGTCCGCCGGATGGTGTGCCGTCTTCGTCAGCAGGGTGCGGACCTGGGCCGGGGTCAGCTTGTCGTTGTGCGACAGCATCAGGGCCACCACGCCCGAGGTGAGCGCCGCCGCGGGCGAGGTGCCGTTGACCGGCTCGTAGCCGCCCGTGTTCTTCGCGCTCATGATGGCCACGCCGGGCGCGGCCACCGAGTTGTACGTCCGGACCGTGGAGAACTCGGCGCGGCTGCCGTCCTGCTGGGTGGCGGCCACGGCGATCACGCCCGGGTAGCCCGCCGGGTACGAGGCGTCGTTGAACATGTCGCCCTCGTTGCCCGCCGAGGCGATGACCGGAATGCCCTTCTGGGCCGCCCGGGCCAGGGCGTCGACCTCGTCCTCGTCGACGCTGTCGCCGAACATCTCGCCACCGAGCGACATGGAGATCACATCGGCGCCGTGGTCGACCGCGTAGTCGATGCCCTGGCTGGTCGGGCTGGCTCCCTGCTTGAAGTCCCCGGGACCGTGGTCCTCCTTGTCGTCGATCACCCGGACCGACAGGATGCTCGCCTTCGGGGCCACCTTGAGGACGTCCGAGGCCATCGCGGTGCCGTGGCCGCCCCAGGCCGGATCGCCGGGCTGGAGACCGTCCTTGAGGAAGTCGGGGCCGGTGGTCACCTTGCCGTTCAGTGCCACGTGGTTGGTCATGACGCCGCTGTCCAGGACCGCGACCTTGATGCCCTCGCCCTGGGAGGTGCGTTGCGCCGACGCCAGGCCGAGCGCCTTCGCCTCCCAGCCGGTCGGCGTGGGGTTGGCGGCGGCCGCGGGCGGCGCGGCGGCCACGCCCAGCACCGAGCCGAGGACGACCGCGGTCATGGCCGTGGCGAGGCGCGCGCCGGTGTGTCGCCGGACGCTCATGAGGTCCCCTCCGTCAGCAGGTCGAGGTAGTGGACGTTCAGGGCGTCGACGAGGCCGTCGGCGGCGCCCCGCCACGGGGCGCGGTCCTGCTTGGCGTCGATGCTGTACTTGCCCCACTCGCCGGGCAGCTCGCCCGCCTTGCGGCCGTCGACGGAACCCGCGGAGGCCACGAGCGCGTAGGGGAGGTACAGGTCGGTGACCGACTGCCCCGCCGAGCCGTTGGCCCCCGCGTCGCTCCACTTGGCCGCGATGGTGCCGGGGACGGCGTACGCCTTCACTCCCGGTCCCGGGTTGTCCTTCTCCTTCTCGGCGTCGAAGAACGTGCTCATCTCGGTCTTCGCGGAGTCGCTCTTCGGCAGGACGATCAGCGCCACGGTCGCGACGGTGTTGCCCGTCGGGTCCACGTAGGTGGCGCGCAGGACGGCCTTGCAGCCGAGCTTCTCCGCCTGGGCCGCGGTGGCCCCGCTCAGCCCGTCGTCACACCCGGTCTTCTCGGATATCCCGATGCGGTGCCACTGGGCGCGCTTGCGGTCAGGCGTCCGGGCCTCGCCGGTGCCCTGCCGGGGCGCGACGAAGTCCGGGAAGAGCTTGTCCGCGGGCTCGTTGCGCCACATCGACGCGCCGTACTCGGTGCGGTTGGGGATGTCCTGGCTGGCGTTCGAGAAGGCGTGCGCGGTCAGCGCGCCACCGCCCAGCATCGCGAGGGCGCCGGTGATGCCGAGGAAGGCGGTGAGGCAGCTGCGCCCGGTGTTCTTCTGCGGCTGCGCGGGCGGCGGTTGCGGGGCGGCCCCGGTGCCGTACGGAGCGCTCTGGTGCCCCTGACCGGCGTACGGCTGCCCCTGACCGGCGTACGGCGGCGTCCCCTGCCCGCCGTACGGAGTGCCCTGGGACCCCTGGCCGCCGTACGCCGGTTGCCCCTGCCGGCCCTGCGGGGCGCCGGGCGGCGGGGACGGTGGCATGGGTGGTGGGGGCGGCACGGGCGCCTGGCCCTGCTGGGGTGGGTATCCGTAGGGCCCGGCGCTGCCAGGGCCTTCAGGTGGTCTCGGGTACGACATGGCGCCCCTCCTCGGTGTCGGCGGCCGATGAGCGGGCGCAGAACGGCAGAGGAGACCAACCTCCTACGGCACACGCCCCCGCACGTGCAGAGGTGACCCTACAGATCATCGCTGGACACGCAGTAACCGACCCCGGACCTCCCCTGGGTCGGGCACTAGCTCCGGCGGTAGACGGTGAGGGAGTGGCCGACCTCGTCGACCGGGCGGCTGTGCTCGATCAGCGCCGCCAGCCGTCCCCGCGCCCAGGCGACCGAGGAGTCCGAGACGACGAGCAGCCCGTGCACCCGGTCCGGGGGCACCCGGCGCGGGTCGGGGGCGTGGATGCCGTACGCGGACGGCACACCGCTGCCCTTGTAGACCAGCCACACCCGCTCGTGCCGGTAGCGCTCCCGGAGCCGGTCGGCCAGCCGCCCCAGGTCCTGGCCCCAGTCGACGTTCGAGTCGTGCAGGAGCAGATGGGTCCTGGCCGGGCCGCCGAACGCCTCGTTGGCGTACGGCAGGTAGTACGGGTAGGTCCGCAGCGAGCTGACCGCCACGCACACCACCAGAGCCGCCGTCACGCCGAGGGCCCCGCGCCACCGGAGCGTGACCACCCCGGCCGCGGCGACCGCCAGGAACATGGGCAGGAAGAGCGCGTACCGCACGCCGAGGTCGCGGGCTCCGTTCATGGCCACGGCCAGCAGCACGGCTGCGGGCAGCAGGACGTACGGCGCCGCGGGCCGCATCCGGGGCACCGCCACCATCGCGACGGCACCGATGGCCCACAGCGCGAGCATGCCGAGCGGCGTCTTCACCAGCAGCGCGGCGGGCAGGTAGTACCAGAGCGAGCCGTGGTACCGGCGGCCGAACAGGAAGCCGCGCCACGGCTGGTTCTCGAACCCGAACTGGATGCGCATCCCGTCGCGGAACGGCTCGGGGACCGGCAGCAGGTCGACCGCGAGCCCGCGCAGCCCGTGGACGGCGGGCACCTGGCCGGGCGTGGTCCAGCGCAACCGGGGGTCGACGGCGAGATACGCGGCCCACACCACGGCCAGCGCGACCAGCGCCATGCCCACCGCGCCCGCCACGCCCAGGGCCAGGTTGCGCGCCGTCCCGCGCGGACCGGTGCCGGATGTCCGGTGCGCGTACGCGTACGACAGCACCGCCAGGAGCATCAGCACCGGAACCGCGGGCAGCGCGCTCATCTTGGTGGCCACGGCCGCGCCGAGCGCCGCCCCGGCGAGCGGCAGGTGGCGTAAGGGGCGACGGCGCGCCCGCCACAGCAGCCACACCGAGGCCAGCAGGAAACCCGCCATCGGTACGTCGAGCGTGGCGAGCGAACCGTGCGCGATGACATCGGGCGAGAACGTGTACAGGGCGAGCGCCGCCACTCCGCCCACGGGACCGGCCAGCTCCGTTGCGAACGCGAAGACGACCAGCCCGAACAGCAGCGTCAGCACGATCACGGGCAGCCGCGCCCACAGCATCACCTGCCAGGGGTCGTTGCCCGACTCGTACAGCAGACGCCGCCCCAGCGCCCCCTGGTCCCCGGCGAAACCGGGGGCGAGGCGGGCGTGGGCGAACAGCAGCCCGGTGGCGATGAGGAGCTTGCCCAGCGGCGGGTGTTCGGGGTTGAACCGCAGGCTGTGTTCCTGGAGGTACGTCTTCGCCGTCCCCACGTACACCGGCTCGTCGATGGTCGGCGTCTGCTCCACGGCCGCGGTCACCATCGCGACGGCCATCTGCGCGAGCAGCACGGCCACGATGACGGCCACGGCCACGGCCATCCGGCGACGCGGCCGCCGCGGCTCACCGAGCCGCGGCCCGCCGTGTCGCGACTCCCCGGCCCGCGCCACCGGACCCACGGCCACCCGGGTCACCCTGTCGAGGACACCTGCCACGTGCATGGAACCCGACCATAATGGTGCGCATCCGCGAACGGGCTGAGGAACGCGAACTCGGCGCGAACCGCAAAAAGTGAGGCGTGGGCGCGGGCGTGCGGGTTAGCGGGCCGTGCCGAAGTCCTGCGTCCAGTAGTGGTCGGACCCGGAGAGACCGACGCCGATCTCCTTGAAGTCGCAGTTCAGGATGTTGGCCTTGTGACCGGAGCTGTTCATCCAGCCCTCCATCACGCTCTTGGCCGAGCTGTAGCCGTAGGCGACGTTCTCGCCGTAGGTGCTCCACGAGTAGCCCGCGGCCTCGATCCGGTCGCCCGGCTGCGACCCGTCGGACCCGGTGTGCGACATGTTGCTGTGCTCCGCCATGTCCTTGCTGTGGGCCTCGGCGGCCTCGGTGAGCTTCGCGTTCACCTTCACCGGCGAGCAACCCACCTTGGCGCGCTCGTCGTTGACGAGCTCCACGACCTGGGCCTCGGCGCTGGACGCCGCGGTCGACGGGGAGGCGGCGGCCTTGGTGGCGGGGGCGGTGGTGGCCGGGGCCTTGGACTCCGCCGCCGCCGGAGCGGTGTCGGAGAGGGTCGTGGCGGGGGCGGAGGTCGTGCGGGTTCTCGGCGTGGCGGAGGCCGACCGCGACGCCCGCTCCGTTTCCTTCGCCCGTTTCGTCGGCGCCGCCTTCTCCGCGTCCCGGTGGTGGCTCTTCTTCTCGTGCCACCGCTGTCCCTGCCCCTGCTCCGCGGTCGCGCGGGCCTCGACACCACGTGCCTGGCTGCCCTTGTCGTCCGGACCGTCCAGACACGCCATCGCGACGGACGGCACACCCACGGCGGCCGCCGCGACGGCAGCGACGGCTATCTTCCGGTGGTGCGTCTTCGTGGTCCGGTGCTTGCTCATGCGTGACCCTCACTCGGTAGTCGCGGCACGCCCTCCCCCGTGTACGGCCGACTCTGGGCGGAGCGATGCCAGAACTGCCGAGGCGCTTGTGGGCCGTCATTCTTAGGGCCGCGCCGAAAGCAATGCAACAAATGTTCGCTACTACCGAGGGTCGTAGTGCGGGGCGTCGCTTGCGAAGGAACACCGAGGTGTGCTGCGGAGGTCCGGTGAAGGAGATGTGACGGTGTCCCGCCGTCAGAACGCCTGGTGGCCTTGCGACCGAGCGGGACACCGGACCCGCGGCGAACCCGGATACGACATGTCGGCAAGGGCCGAAAAGTCTCCGATTTCGCCGAGCGGGTATCTACTATTGCGCCCCGTTCGTTCCCGGGGCCGGTGTGACTGTTGTCATGGGTTCGCCACGATCAGTTCGAGGAGATCCGTCAGTGCGAGGAGACCGGTCAGTTCGAGGAGATCCGGGCGGCCACGCAGGGGTCCTCGTTGCGGTAGCCGAGGCGGGTGTAGAGCCGCTCGGCGGGAGCGTTGTCGGCGAGCTGCCACAGGGTGCAGAAGCCGTGACGGCGCACCGCGTACCGGGTCAGCCACGAGGTCAGCGCCGCGCCGAGACCCTGGCCGCGCTGCGCGGCGTCCGTCGCCACGGACGCCATCAGCGGCGCCCCGCTGTCCCGCAGGCTGCTCATGGCGCCGCAGGCCACCAGTCGGCCGTCGTCGCCGCGGATTCCGCACCACAGACTGACGTCCGCGGAGCCGGGGCCGGTCGAGTAGGCGGGGCTGTGTTCGCCGAGGAAGTCGAGCAGCTCGTCGTGGTGGCTTTCGTCCAGGACGACCACGCGCTCCTCGCCCCGCTGCACGGGCGGTTCCTCCAGCGTCCAGCGGAACACCCACTCGACGATGTCGTTCACCGGCAGATGGCGGGCGACCAGGGCCTCGGTGCCACGCGGCCCGGTGAACTCCCGCACCTTCTCCGGACGGCGCTGCGCGGCGCGCAGCACCAGCCCGGCGGCGGGCTCCGGGCCGCCGACGGTCCACACATGGCCGCGGACGTCGTCGAGCCACGCCGCGGCGCCATCGCCCGACCAGCTGAACCGGTCGGCCGGGCGCTGCCGGGCGGCGCCGAATCGCAGCAGCGCGGAACCGGGTCGCAACTCCAGGCCCTGGTCGAACAGGTCCGTGGTCCGGGGAGGAAGAGTCGTTGCCAGCATCGCTCTCAGGAAGGACGTAGGGAGGGACGGCGACAGCCCGGACACGCGCGGGCGCGACCGGATACTGTCCTGCTGAGGTATGGGGAGCCCGTCGGCGGCTGCGCGCGCGGGCGCGCCCGGCCGAGCGGGCGGTCCACTGTCGCATACGGGCCCGGGCCCGGGGCAAATCGGCGACGGCCCTCACCAGGGGTTCGTCCGACCGCCGCGGAGGTGTCCCCGGCCGTTCAGAACGCCGACGCCGCGCGTCCCCCTGTGCGGGGCGGGGTCAACGGCCCCTGGATGCCGGGCGATCCGCGCCGTACGCGTCGGGCCGCATCTCGCCGAGCCCCCGGGCGCGGATGTGATGGCCGCGACAGCTGCGCCCGGCCGCCCGCGCTCCGGCGAGCGGTGCCGCCCAGCCCGTACCCGTCCCGTGCGGCCGCCTGCC
>NZ_RIBZ01000691.1:0-6673 GCF_003721215.1 Streptomyces botrytidirepellens | reverse complement strand
CGTGCTGGGCGCCGCGCTCGGCGTCCCGGACCGCTTTCCGTACGCCGCGAAGCGCGCCGCGCGCGAGGCGCCGCCGCCCCGGGAGCGCCGCGCCGCCGAACTCGCGGCGCTGCACGCGCGGGCGGGCGGGCTCGGCGGTCTGCCGGAGTCGCTGGCCCTCATCGCCTTCGCGCCGGTCCACCACGACGAGGCGTTCCATCTGGAGCGGCTGCGTCCGGTGCAGGGGGTGGTGCGGCTCGCCGCCGATCGCACGGTGGCGGGGCGCGTCGAGGGCGTGGCGGGCCCGGACATCCATCTGACCGCGTCGGACGGCCGCGCCCTGCTGCTGGACGGCCGTCTGCTGGCGGGCCGTCCGCTCGGCGCGGCCGCGGCGGACGCGGAGACGACGGCCCCGGTGGAGGCTCCGGCGGGGGAGGCGGCGAGCCCCGAGGCGCTGTTCTAGCCAGATGGGCGGGGCGTCAGCCCAGCCAGCCCGGGCGCACCAGCCCGGACTCATAGGCGAGGACGACGAGTTGGGCGCGGTCGCGCGCGCCCAGCTTGACCATCGTGCGGCTCACATGGGTCTTGGCGGTGAGCGGGCTGACGACCAGCCGCCGCGCGATCTCCTCGTTCGACAGACCGATCCCGACCAGGGCCATCACTTCGCGTTCCCGCTCGGTCAGTTCCGCGAGGACCGAGGCGGGCGCGGGCTCCTTCGAACGGGCGGCGAACTCGGCGATGAGGCGCCGGGTGACCCCGGGCGACAGCAGCGCGTCGCCGTCGACCACGGCCCGCACGGCGCGCAGCAGCTCCTCCGGTTCGGTGTCCTTGACCAGAAAGCCGGAGGCACCGCCGCGGATGGCCTCGAAGACGTATTCGTCCAGCTCGAAGGTGGTCAGCATGACCACCTTCACCTCCGCGAGCGCGGGGTCCTCGGTGATCCGGCGGGTCGCGGCGAGGCCGTCGAGGAGGGGCATGCGGATGTCCATGAGCACGACGTCGGGGCGGTGCTCCCGCACCGCCTTCAGGGCCTGCTCCCCGTCGGCGGCCTCGGCGACCACGTCGATGTCCGGCTGGGCGGCCAGCAGCGCCCGGAAGCCCGCCCGGACCAGGATCTGGTCATCGGCGAGCAGGACGCGGATCACTCGGCTCACGGTGTCTCCTCGGTGGCATCGGGCGTGGCGGGTTCGTCGCGCGGGGCGGGCGCAACGGTGAGCGGGATGCGGGCGTGCACGCGGAAGCCCCCGTCCGGGCGCGGGCCCGCCTCCACCGTGCCGCCGAGGGCGGCGGCGCGTTCGCGCATGCCGACCAGGCCGTTGCCGCCGCCCGTCATGCCGTCCGCCGTGTCGTCCGTGGTCGCCGGGCCGTCGTCGTCCACCCGCAGCTCCAGCTCGTCCGGGGCGTACGACAACCGGACGCGTGCGCTCCGTGCGCCGGAGTGGCGGACGATGTTGGTCAGCGCCTCCTGGACGATGCGGAACGCGGCCAGGTCCGTGCCCGGCGGCAGGGCGACCCGTACGCCCCGCGTCTCCACCTCCACCGTCAGCCCGGCGCCCGCGGCCTGTTCGGTCAGCTCCGGCAGCCGGTCGAGACCGGGGGCGGGCTGGCGCGGCGCGGCGCCGGAGGCGCGCAGGGTGTCCAGGACCTGGCGTACCTCGCCCAGCGCCTCTTTGCTGGCCGCCTTGATGGTGGTCAGCGCGGTGCGGGCCTGCTCGGGGTCCTGGTCGAGAAGGGCGAGGCCGACGCCCGCCTGCACGTTGATGACCGAGATGCTGTGGGCGAGGACGTCGTGCAGTTCGCGGGCGATCCGCAGCCGCTCCTCGTCAGCCCGGCGCCGTACCGCCGCCGCCCGCTCCGCCCGCTCGCGGGCCCACTGCTCGCGCCGTACGCGGACGAGTTCGGCCGCGGCGAGCACGGCCGCCGCCCAGGCCGCGACCGCCACCTCCTGCCCCCATCCGGCGGCCCCGTCGCCCAGCGGCGGCAGCCAGCGGTAGAGCCAGTGCGCGATGAGCAGCCGCCCCGCCCACAGCGCGCCGACCGCGCACCAGGCCGCCGCCCGCTGCCCGGCGGCGACGGCGGCGACGCAGGCCACGACGACGCTGAGGAAGACCGGGCCGCCCGGTCCGCCCGCGGCGAGGTAGCCCAGGGTCACCGCCGAGACGCCGAGGACGGTGAGTCGTGGGTGGCGGTGGCGCAGGAGCAGGAGCGCGGGCCCGGCCAGGAGCAGCGCGTAGACACCGGGCCCGAGGTCCGTCCGGTCGGGCTGCCGGTGTGCGGCGAACCCCGTGCCCACCAGCTGGACGACGGCGACGGCGAGCGAGGAGCGCCAGGGCACGGCCGCGCCCGGCGGGCCGAACGGCCCCTTGTGCCACGGCCCGCCCTGCCACCGCCCGCCCTGCCACGGCCCTCCGCGCCACCACCCGCCCGGCCCGCGCTCCCCCGTGAATTCGTGCATACCGGTAACGCTAGACCGGCCGCCCGCGAACGGCGTCCCCCGCGCGCGGTGATCGCCCGTACTCCCGTCGGAGTAGACCTCCCGCCGGAGTGGACCGCGGCAGTCCGTAAGAAGATCCGCTACCCCA
The DNA here is from genome assembly GCF_003721215.1 of Streptomyces botrytidirepellens. NCBI lineage: Bacteria > Bacillati > Actinomycetota > Actinomycetes > Kitasatosporales > Streptomycetaceae > Streptomyces > Streptomyces botrytidirepellens. Next base: position 4,112 of record NZ_RIBZ01000691.1, on the reverse strand, counting down.
GGCCCGCTTGCCGCCCGAGGGCGGCGGCCGTGTGCGTGAAGAACTCTTCCCGCGCCTCCACCACGCCCTGGAACTGCCCGAACAGCTCGAAGCTGATCATCCCGAACAGCTGCGCCCACACCGCGGCGATCGCCGCGAGCGCCGCGGCGGGCAGCTCGGTGCCGAGGGTGTCGGCCAGGGCCGTGACGTCCGCCCGCACCCCCTCCGGCAGCTCCGCCTCCTCCGGTACGCGCAGGGCGCCCGCGGCGTGGGCGTCACGGACGACGGCGATGAGGGCGAGGGCGACGCGGGAGGCCGGGGCGACGGTGGCCTGGGGCGCGGAGTAGCCCGGCACCGGGGAGCCGTAGATCAGCGCGTACTCATGCGGGTGGGCGAGCGCCCAGGCCCGGGCCGCCCGGCAGACCGCGGTCCAGCGCGCCACCGGATCGTGGTCGCCGCCCGTCGCGGCGAGCGCGCCCTCGGCTGCGGCGCCGATCGCGTCGTACGCGTCCACGATGAGCGCGGTCAGCAGCTCGTCGCGGCTCGGGTAGTAGCGGTAGAGGGCGGAGGAGACCATACCCAGCTCGCGGGCGACGGCCCGGAGCGAAAGCTTGGCCGCGCCCTGATCGGCCAGCTGGCGGCGTGCCTCTTCCTTGATGGCGGCGGTCACTTCGGCGCGGGCCCGTTCCCTGGCCCCTCGGATCGCGGTCATGCGGCCAGTCTGCCATATTTCGGAGCGGCGACCCAAAACGAGAGCACTGCTCTTGTCAGGCTCCTCGCACTGTGCGCACAATGCTCCTGAACGAGAGCACCGCTCTCATCGTGGCCACGGCAGACGGAGGACGTCATGACACAGCACTACATCGAGCCCCGCCGCTTCGAGGCTCCCCTCAACGGTGCCGTGGCCTGGCTGGCGCGCCACGGGCTCAGCTTCTTCGGCGCGGCGGAGCTGTCCGTGCCCGGCCGGACCAGCGGGGCGTTGCGGCGCGTCCCGGTCAACCCGCTGGCCCTGGACGGCGGGCGCTATCTCGTCTCGGCGCGCGGCAACGCGCAATGGGTGCGCAATCTGCGGGCGGCCGGGGGCGGTCAGCTGCGCAAGGGCCGCAGCACGCGGCAGTTCACCGCCGCCGAGCTGCCCGAGGGCGAGGAGAAGGCGGCGGTGCTGCGGGCCTATCTGAAGCGGTGGGGGTGGGAGGTCGGCGCCTTCTTCGACGGCGTGACCGCGACCTCCCCCGACACCGAACTCGCCCGGATCGCGCTCATGCACCCGGTCTTCCGCATCAGCGTCACCGCCGAGTAGGCGTCCGCTACTTCTTGTCCATCGCCGCCAGGGCCCGGCGCGCCGCCGGGTGGGTGCGGACGAGGTCGGCCAGCGTCGTCGTACCGCGGGTGATCTTCGTGAACGCGCGCCACGCCGGGCGGAAGCCGGTGATCGCCGCGTGGAACATCCCGGGGCGGCGGGCGAACACCGCGTACATCCTCCGGCCGACGCCCATCTCGACGCCCAGCCCAGCCTTGATCGCGAAGGCGTAGTTCAGGGCCTGGCGCCGGGCGTCCACCGCGTCGTGCGCCTCGGCGATCCGTACCGCCCACTCCCCCGCGAGGCGGCCCGAGCGGAGCGCGAAGGAGATCCCCTCCCGCGTCCACGGCTCCAGCAGCCCGGCCGCGTCCCCGCACACCAGCACCCGGCCGCGGGAGAGCGGCGAGTCGTCGGTGCGGCAGCGGGTCAGATGGCCGGAGGAGACGCTCGGCTCGAATCCGGCGAGGCCGAGCCGCGCGATGAAGTCCTCGAGGTAGCGCTTGGTCCCGGCGCCCTCGCCGCGCGCCGAGATGACGCCGACGGTCAGCGTGTCGCCCTTGGGGAAGACCCAGCCGTAACTCCCGGGCATCGGGCCCCAGTCGATGAGCACCCGGCCCGCCCAGTCCTCCGCGACCGTGTCCGGAACCGGGATCTCCGCCTCCAGGCCGAGGTCGACCTGGTCGAGCTTCACCCCGACGTGCGCGCCTATCCGGCTCGCGCTGCCGTCCGCGCCGACCACGGCCCGCGCCAGCACCGTCTCGCCGTCCGCGAGCACGACGGCCACGGTGCGGCGGTCGGGCACGGACGGGCCGTGCTGCTCGACGCGCGTGACGGACACCCCGGTACGCACCTCGGCGCCCGCGTCCTTGGCCGCCTCGACCAGACCGGCGTCGAACTCCGGCCGGTTGATGAGCCCGAACAGCACGTGCTTGGAGCGGCGGGTCCGGGACAGCTTGCCGTTCATCGAGAAGGTCACCGCGTGCACGCGCTCACGCAGCGGCAGTTCGAAACCGGGCGGCAGCGCCTCGCGCGACGGGCCGATGATGCCACCGCCGCACGTCTTGTAGCGGGGCAGTTCGGCCTTCTCCAGCAGCAGCACCCGGCGGCCGGCGCACGCCGCGGCGTGGGCCGCGGAGGCACCCGCGGGCCCCGCGCCGACCACGACGACATCCCATACCGTCTCTTTGTCCGGGGTTGCGTTGTCGCTGCTCACGTGTGCTTCCGCTCCCAATCGCCCGTCCTGATGCGCCTACCGGGCATCCTACGGCTCACCTCCGCGTGAACCTGCTGTGGGATGATCGGGCCACCGCACACACCCGCACATCACCACCCAACACCGCGCATCCCAGGAGCGTTCCCCCATGGCCCAGGACCTCGCCGCCACCGTCGCCGCACTCCAGCCCCGTGCCCTGGCCGAACTGGCCGAGCTGGTGGCCTTCCCGTCGGTGGCGGACCCGGCCCAGTTCCCGCGCAGCGGCTGCGAGGCCGCCGCTGAGTGGGTCGCGGCCGCGCTGCGCGCCGAGGGGTTCGCGGACGTGGCGCTGCTGGACACCCCCGACGGCACCCAGTCCGTCTACGGCTTCCTGCCCGGCCCGGCCGACGCCCCGACGGTGCTGCTCTACGCGCACTACGACGTGCAGCCGCCGCTGGACGAGGACGCCTGGCTCAGCCCGCCGTTCGAGCTGACCGAGCGGCAGGGACGCTGGTACGGGCGCGGCGCGGCGGACTGCAAGGGCGGCCTGATCATGCACCTCACGGCCCTGCGCGCGCTCAAGGAGCACGGCGGCGTCCCCGTCAACGTCAAAGTGATCGTGGAGGGTTCGGAGGAGCAGGGCACGGGCGGGCTCGAGCGGTACGCCGAGGCGCACCCGGAACTGCTGGCCGCAGACGCGATCGTGATCGGCGACGCGGGCAACTTCCGGGTCGGGCTGCCGACCGTCACCGCGACGCTGCGCGGGATGACGCTGCTGCGCGTCTCGGTGGACACGCTCGAAGGGAACCTGCACTCCGGCCAGTTCGGCGGCGCCGCCCCGGACGCGCTCGCCGCGCTCATCCGGATGCTGGACTCGCTGCGCGCGGAGGACGGCTCCACCACGGTCGACGGCCTCGACCCGGACACGTCCTGGGACGGCCTCCAGTACCCCGAGGAGGACTTCCGTAAGGACGCCGGGGTACTGGACGGGGTCGAACTCATCGGCTCGGGCACGGTCGCCGACCGCATCTGGGCCCGCCCCTCGGTCACGGTGCTGGGCATCGACTGCCCGCCGGTCGTCGGCGCCACCGCCTCCGTCCAGGCGAGCGCGCGGGCGCTGGTCAGCCTGCGGGTCCCGCCGGGCGTGGACGCGGCCGAGGCGAACCGGCTGCTGACCGCCCACCTGGAGGCGGCGGCGCCGTGGGGCGCGCGGGTCGCGGTGGAGCAGGTCGGCCAGGGCCAGCCGTTCCGCGCGGACACCGGGAGCCCGGCGTACGAGGCGATGCGCGAGGCCATGCGGGTGGCGTACGACGGCCAGGAGATGGCCACCGCGGGCCAGGGCGGCTCGATCCCGCTGTGCAACACGCTCGCCTCGCTGTACCCGGAGGCGGAGATCCTGCTCATCGGCCTGAGCGAGCCGGAGGCGCAGATCCACGCGGTCAACGAGAGCGTCTCGCCGGAGGAGCTCGAAAAGCTCGCCCTCACCGAGGCCCTGTTCCTGGGCGCGTACGCGACCGGCAAGAAGAACTGACCCGGGCCCGGCGGTCCCGGCCAGGCCGCCGCTGCCCCACCGCGGGCCGTCGCTGCCCCAGCCGGGCGACCCGGCAGCGGTGACAGGCCCGCCGCGCGCATCGCCCACCT
>NZ_RIBZ01000688.1:0-6638 GCF_003721215.1 Streptomyces botrytidirepellens | reverse complement strand
GGGGCGGCGAGGAGCGGCTGCCGGGGCTGGCCGGTGCGTCGGGCCCGTGGCGGGTGGCCGTCGCCCGGGCCACCGGGCTGGCCCGGACCGCTGAGCCGCTGCTGCTGACCGGGGAGGCGGGCGTCGGCAAGTCCTCGCTCGCCCGCGCCCTGTTCGCCTGGCGCGGCACCACACCGCCGCTGGTGGTGGACGCCGCCGAGGGCGCGCCCGGTGACGTACCGCGCTGGTGCCACGCCGTGGCGGAGGGGGACGGCGCGCCACCGCTGCTCGTGCTCCACGCCGAGCGGCTGGACCAGCCCGATGTCGCCGTGCTGCTCTCGCTGCTGGCGCGGCGGCCCGAGGTGCCGCTGACGGCGACGCACACCCCGGGCACCCGGGTCGGCCCGTGTCTGCGGCGGCTGCTGGATCTGCTGACGGCCCGTTCCGTCGTACTGCCGCCGCTGCGCGAGCGCGTCGAGGACATCCCCGTCCTGCTGCCGGGGCTCGCCGGGCGCCCCTCCCCCGGCCGTCCGCCGCTGTCCTGGAGCCTGGACGCGCGCCGGGCCCTGGAACAGCACAGCTGGCCGGGCAACGTCGCCGAACTGTCCCAGGTGGTGCGGGAGGTGGCCGAGCACCGCCGCGCCACCGGCCCGGTGCGGCGCGGGGAACTGCCGCCGGGCCTGCGGGTGCCACCGGCCGCGCGACGGCTCAGCGGGATGGAGCGGGCGGAGCGCACCGCGATCCTGGAGGCGCTGCGCCGCCACGGCGGCAACAAGGCACGCGCGGCCGAGTCCCTGGGCATCGGCCGCGCCACCCTGTACCGCAAACTGCGCGCCCTGGGCGCGGACCAGCCGTAGTTTTACGCCCCGGGCTCGGCGACCTTGATGTGCCGGACGTCCATCGGGACCGCGCCACCACGGAAGGGCACGCGGCCCCAGTGGTGTGCGGCGTCGTACGAGACCGTCGCGCCCGCCGCGGCCAGCGCGACCTCGACGCTGTGTGCGGGGCCCGTATCGGTGAAGAACTGCCGGGTGTCGACGGTTCAATACGACCAGCTGTCTGAACCGCCGCAGGCCGTGTGTGCCACCCGTGACACTTACCGGAGGCCTCGCGTGACTCCCGTGCTCATCGACACCGATCCCGGCATCGACGATGCCGTGGCCATCATGTTCGCGCTGCGATCGGGCCTCGACCTGCGGGCGGTCACCGCGGTGTCGGGCAACCTCACCGCGGATCTCACCTCGGCGAACGCGCGCAAGATCCTCGCGCTGGCGGGCCGCGCCGACATCCCCGTCGCCCAGGGCCCGCTGGCTCCCCTCGTCCGCCCCTACCCCCGCGATCCCTTCTCGCACGGCGACGACGAACTGGCCAACACCGGGCTGCCCGCCCCGACCGCGCCCCCGGACCCGCGCTTCGCTCCCGATGTCATCGTCGACCTGGCGCGGGAGCACCCGGGCGAGCTGACCGTCATCGCGCTCGCTCCGCTGACCAACATCGCGCTGGCCCTGATGCGCGAGCCCGAGCTGCCCCGGCTGGTGCGGCGCCTGGTCATCATCGGCGGCTCCTTCGGCATCGGCCCCTGGGGCGGTCGGCGGGCGACCGGCGACAACCCGGTGAGCGAGTGGAACGTCTACGTCGACCCCGAGGCGGCCCGCGCCGTCTTCCACGCCGGTTTCCGGCTGACCGCCATCGGCCTCGACGTCGCGACCCGCCCGGAACTCGATCTCGGCGCCGCACACCTCGCCGCGCTCGCCGGATCGGCCACTCCCGAGGCCGCGTTCCTGCTCGACGTCCGCGCGTTCGTGCGGGACCGGGGCTTCGGCGACTACTGCGGACTGATCGACTCCCTCGCGGTCGCGGCGGTCCTGGAGCCGGGCCTCTTCGACCTGGTCGACCTGCGGGTCGACGTCGAGACCAGGAGTGAGCTGGCCCTGGGCCAGACCATCGTGGACGCCCGCGAACACTTCGCCTGGGACCACCTCCCGACCATCGAGGTGGCCGCCGACGCCGACTTCCCGCGCTTCCTCGACCGCCTGGTGGGGACGCTTTCGTAACCCCGCCCGAGGTCAGGCCGTCGGAGCCGTCAGCAGGTGTCGCCCACCGCGTCGATCTTCGCGCCGAACCGGCCGCTGTAGTTGCTGGCGTAGTCGCCCTTGCGGACCGAGCGGCATTCCTTGCCGGTGGCCCAGTCGATGAAGGCGCCGGTCCTGTTGGCCCGGAAGGAACCCACGTGGTCCACGAACCGGCTGGGCAGGTCCACGTAGCCGCCCCGCCACGTGTAGAGCTCGCCGGTCCCGTCCTGGAACCGCCACAGGCAGATCGCGTTGCTCGCGCAGGCGGGCAGCGCCTGGGCCTGTGTGGAGGGGCCCAGCGTGGTCACGACGACCGTCCCGGCAACCAGCGCGGCGCGCATGAGGCGTGCGTTCATCCCGTCCTCCTCGACGCGGAAGCGAATGCCCCGATTGTCCACCGCTCAAGAGAGGGCGGACAGAGAGCTCTTGTGTTCGACGTAGGGTTCTCGGCACGGTCAAGTTCACGCCGTTCAAGGTCGTTCAAGGGCGTTCAAGGGGGAACCGTGGGGGCTGGCGACACCGGGGGCACGGGGCGGGCGGACGTCGTCGTCCTGACCGCGCTGGAGATCGAGTACCGGGCCGTACGAGCGCATCTGGAGGATCCGCGCCCCGTCCGGGCGGAGCGCGGCTCACTGTTCGAGACGGGCGTCTTCCGCTCCGGGGCCCGGCCCGGCGGGCGTCGGGTGGCGATCCATATGACGGGGCCGGGAAACCCGGGCGCGGCGGCGCTGGTCGAGCGGGCGGCGGCGCTCTTCGCGCCGCGGGCCGTGCTGTTCGTCGGGGTGGCGGGCGGCGTCAAGGATGTCGCGCTCGGCGATGTGGTGGCGGCCGACGCGGTGTACGACTACGAGACCGGCAAGGACACCGAGTCCGGGTTCCTGCCCCGGCACAAGACCCATCAGTCCGCCTACGGGCTGGTGCAGCTGGCCCGTACCGTCGCCGCGGCCGACGACTGGCAGCGGCGGATCCTGCCCGGCGCCACCGCGCCGCGCCCGCGCGCCCTGGTCAAGCCGATCGCGGCGGGCGGCCGTGTGGTGGGGCACGAACGCTCCGACGTGGGCCGGCGGCTCGCGGCCGTCGCCGGGGACGCGATCGCGGTGGACATGGAGGGCTTCGGCTTCCTCGCGGGCGCGTACGTCAACCAGCAGCTCGACGCGCTGGTGATCCGGGGCGTCTCCGACCTGCTCGGCGACAAGGGCGAGGCGCACGACGACCGCTGGCAGCCCGTCGCCTCCCGGCACGCGGCCGCCTTCGCGTTCGAACTCATCGGGCGACTCCCCGGCGCGGAGGCGGCTCCCGGCGCGCCCGCCCGGCGCCGCCGCAAGCTCGGCGTCCAGGAACTCGGCGGTCTCGCCGACCTGTTGCTGGAGGTGCCCGGTCTGTCCTCCCCCGCCCGCTGGCAGCAGCTGCTCGACGAGCTGCCCACCGTCGGCACCGCGGTCGGCCGCCAGTCGGCGAGCCGCGCGGAGGCCCTGGCCCTGCTGCGCACCTGCGAGGCGCACCGGGCCCTGGGCGAGCTGGTGTCCGTGCTGGACGTCCTGGCTCCCGACGACCCGGCGGTGGCCGAACTCGCCCGCCGCATCGAGGGACTGGGCCTGGGCTGACCGGGACGCCCGAGGGTATTGCCGGGGGCGTGCGGGGGCATACAAGTTGTCCGGAGTCCGCGCGGGCGGCGCTTGCCTGTGGCAGGGTCTCCGGCGGGATCATCGGCGGCGGGGACCGGTGATGCGGGTACGGGGGAGGCACGGCATGGCGGCCATGCGGGAAGGCGGCCTCAGATCGGTCAACAGTTTGGTGTCGGCGTTGAAGGAGTTCCGCTGTCTGACGGATCCGGATTCCCGCGCACTGTGTCTGGACCTGGTCGCCATGGAAATGGAGACCACGTCCGTCCCGGTGCGCGGCCATCGCGTCACGGACTACTTCCTGGTGGAGCTGGCCCGGGAGTGTCTGGAGAACGCGCGGATGATGCGCGCGCTGCGCGCCTCGCTCGCGGTGATGGCGCCGGACACGGACGCCATGGAACACCTCGACTCGGTCGTGGAGGAGATGACGGCCCGTCCGGTGCTTCCGGCACCGGCGGCCGGAGGGCTGCGGTCGCTGCTGGAGGATCTGGAGTTCGGGCATCTGGGCCAGCTGTGCCGGGCCGCGGCGGGTCCGCTCCAGGACGTGCCCGCGGTCACCGGCCCCTGGCACGCCTTCGAGGAGCTGAGCCGGATGAACGCGCGGCCGGACGGGCTGCCGCCGGGGCTGGCCCTGGTGGAGTACCTGGCGGCGTCGGCCCAGCCGCTGCGGAGGGCGGAAGCGCTGCGGGCGTGGGCCGATGAGCAGGCGCGGGAGCTGGACCTGACCTCGCAGTTGAGATCGCTGCGCCAGCAGGTGGGGCACGCCGCCCCGGCCGAGCCGGACGACGCGTATCTGGTGATCCGGCTGCTGCCGCAGGAGGAACCGGGCCGTTACGAGCTGTCGTCCTGGCATCAGTACGACCCGAGCGGCTGGCATCCGGCCCGCGGCCCGGTCACCCAGGTCACCGCCGCCACCGCCGAACGGGCCGTGCAGGAGCTGGTGTTCGCGGCGGAGGAGGAGTGGAAGGACGCCCGGTGCATCCATCTGGAGTTCCTGCTGGGCCCCGAGGACCTGAATCTGCCGGTGCATCTGTGGCGCAAGGAGCTGGACAGCACGATGGCCACACCGCTGTGCATGGACTATCCGGTCGTGGTGCGGAGCCTGGAGCGGAGCCAGACCAGACGCTGGCACCGCCCGTGGAACCAGCGCTGGCAGCTCTTCACCGGACGGCCCGAACTCGCCAGACAGCTGGTCGTCGAGGGCCAGGATCCGGACAGTCCGCGCTCCGGCGACCCGGCCGCGCTGCTGGCCCGGCTCCAGGCCGATCCGCACGTCGTCGCGCTGATCCTCAACTCGCCGCCGGGCGGCGCCGGTGAGGGCGCGTACGAGGCGCTGGCGGCCTGGCGGGCGGGAATCCCGCTGGTGGCATGGGATCGCCGCGCCAGCCGGGATCCGGCGTTCGTCCAGTACTTGAGACAAAAATCGGACGAGGCCAGCGGGGACCTGGCACGGCTCCGCGAAGCCGTGACAAAGTTACGTCTGGACGCCCATACGATCGACTCCGCGGAGCGGGAGCATCACCCGGGGCAGCATGTGGTGCTCGTCTGGGACGACCCGACCCGCCCCGTGGAGACGCAAGGACGCATGACGGGGCCGGACGAGGGGTTGGGCAGTCGATGAGCGACGCAGAGCCTGCACGGCGGCACAACGGACGGATCCCGGGTGGCGACGGCTCCTCCTCCGGTCCCCTGCCGTCCGGCATTCCGCGCCCCTGGTGGATCTACCAAGGCACCGGGCGCCCGCTGCACGACGTCAGCCTGGAGGACATCCTTCCGCCCCCGCCGCCCTGGCGCACCTTCGGCGGGGTCTCGGCCTGCCCGCCGGACGGCTACGGCGCCGACGGCGCGTTATCCGACCCGGACGAGCCGCCGACCGAGCCCCCGGCGCCGCCGGAGGACGTCCAGGACACCGCCCGCCGGCTCGGCGCGACCCCGCTCGGCCTGCGGTCGGAGGCCGAGGAGGCGGACGTGGTGAACGCCGCGCTCATCCTGCGGCGCCCGCTGCTGGTCACCGGCCGCCCGGGCACGGGCAAGTCGACGCTGGCGTACCGCATCAGCCGGGAGCTGGGCCTGGGCCGGGTGCTGCGCTGGCCGATCACCACGCGTTCCACCCTGCGGTCCGGTCTCTACGGCTACGATGCCGTCGGCCGTGTGCACGCCGCGGCGGCCGGACAGGCGGCTGAGGAGGACGGTCACGAACCCGGACCGGAGGACATCGGCGACTTCCTCCAACTCGGCCCGCTGGGCACGGCGATGCTGCCGCACCGCCTCCCCCGCGTCCTGCTCATCGACGAATTCGACAAGAGCGACATCGATCTGCCCAATGACCTCCTCGACATCTTCGAGGCCGGGGAGTACTCCATTCCCGAGCTGGTGCGCATCCGCAGGCGGCGCCCGGCCGTATCGGTCCTCACCGACGACCCCGACCGCAGCACCGTCATCGACTCGGGCCGGGTGCGCTGCCGCGCCTTCCCCGTGGTCGTCATCACCAGCAACGGGGAGCGGGAGTTCCCGCCCGCGTTCCTGCGCCGCTGTCTCCAGCTGCGGCTGCCCGACCCGGACGCCGACCGGCTCGCCGCGATCGTGGCCGCGCACCTGGGCAGAGCGGACGACCCGCGCGCCCGGGAGCTCATCGACATGTTCCTGGAGCGCAGCCGTCACGAAGGCGGGCTCGCCGCCGACCAGTTGCTCAACGCGGTGTATCTGGTGACGGCCCGTTCCGAGGCTCCGGGGCCCGAGTGGGAGGAGCTACTGCGCGCCGTCTGGCACCGCCTGGACGCCGCAGGCTCGACATGACACAGGACCCAGGCGGCAGGTCCGGCGAGCACGGCCCGCGGGACCTCGACTGGCAGCAGGTCGCCGATGCCTTCTGGCTGGCCGTCTGCAAGGCCGAAACGGACCGCGGACCCGGCCGCCCGGCGCCCGGCCCGCTCCCCGCGCCCCCGCACGGCGACGCCCCGCCGCC
>NZ_RIBZ01000689.1:0-6618 GCF_003721215.1 Streptomyces botrytidirepellens | reverse complement strand
GGAGCGCCCCGCCGGGCCGCGCGACCTCGCCGCGCTGCTGCGGCAGGTGCACGCCCTGCCGGACGCACCGCCGGACCTCGCGCTGCCGCGCCGCGATCTCCTGGGCGGGGTCGAGCGCTGGCTGCGGCTGGCCGGGGAGGCGATCGATCCGGCGGACGCCGCGTATCTGCGCGCCCGCCGGGACGACATCGCGGCAGCCGTCGCGGAGCTGACCCCGCACCTGGCGCCCGGGCCGATCCACGGCGACGCGCTGCCGCGCAACGTGCACATCGGGCCGGACGGTCCGGTCCTGGTCGACCTGGAGACGTTCGCCACCGATCTGCGCGAGCACGACCTCGTGGTGATGGCGCTGTTCCGGGACCGCTACGGCCTCGGCGCGGCGGCGTACGACGAGTTCACCGCGGCGTACGGCTGGGACGTTCGGGAGTGGCCGGGGTGCGCGGTGCTGCGGGGCGCGCGGGAGACGGCCGGCTGTGCGTGGGTGGCCCAGCACGCGCCGGGGAATCCGGCGGCGCTGGCCGAGTTCCGCCGTCGGGTCGCCTCGCTGCGGGAGGGCGACGCGGCGGTGCGCTGGTACTCCTTCTGAAGCGCGGTTTCACGCCGTCCAGGCGGGGTCGCGGCCGCTGAGCGCCACGGCGCGGTCCAGCGCGGACGCGCACTCGGGCACGGCGACGACGGCTCCGAAGATCTCCTTCGGCCGCTCCTCGTCCGGGAACGACGACAGCCACCCGATGATCGCCTCGGCGCTGTCCGGGTCGCAGTCATAGGGCTGCCCGGTGGCGCGGGCGAGGTCCCAGCCGTGGATCACCAGCTCGTCCAGCGCGACGACGCCCATGGCCTCGGCGGGCAGGGTGACACCACCGGCCCGGGTGCTGCCCTCCCAGGCTGCCGGGTCCCGCCATGCGGCGGCCATCGCCTCCAGCCGCCGGGGCAGCTCCCGGCGCCAGTCGGGGTCCAGGCTCTCGGCCTGCCCGAGACCGGGATTCTCGCCGGACTGCTTCTCGGCGGCCCGGCGCATGCCGAGGGCCAGGCCCATGAAGTGGTCGAGCAGATCTCCCACGGAGTAGGCCGAGCAGGGCGTGGGCGCCCCGAGCTGATCGTCCGAGACGCCGCTGAGCAGCGCCGTCACCCGGTCGGCCGCGGGGCCGAGGTCGATACGGGAGGTCTGGTCGGTCATCGCTCACTCTCCTTCTCCGGTCCGCTCCCCCTCACCAGTACGGACCGGTCGGGCGGCGGGAACTCATCGGTGCCGCCGGGACTACCCGACCGCCGCCCGCGCCTCGCGCAGCGGCCAGCTGCCGTCCACGACCGCGTCCGGGGTGCCCTTGCGGCGCAGCCAGGACTGGAAGTCGGCGGCCCAGTGGGCATACCACCCCACCTGCTTGTGGTGCAGGTCCCACAGCTCGAGACCGGCGACCTGCCCGTGCCGCTCGGCGAGCGCGCAGGCGACGCGCACCGCGGCGAGGGCGTCCGCCCCGGCCTCGTGGGCGCGCTCGTGCGCGACCCCGTACTCCCCGCAGACCGCCTCCAGCGTGCGCTTGCCCTTGCGGTAGCGGTCGACGGCGCGGTCTATCGTGTACGGGTCCACCACCGGGCCGGTGGGCGCGCCGCCCAGCCGCTCGCTCAGCGAGCGCAGCCCGTGGCGGTCCAACTCGGCGGCGAGCAGGCTCAGATCGAACGCCGCGTTGTACGCCACCACCGGCGCGCCCGTGCGCCAGTGCGCCACCAGCACGTCCGCGATCTCGTCGGCCACCTCGCGTATGGGCCGACCGGCCGCCGCCCGCTCGTTGGTGATCCCGTGCACCGCCACCGCATCGTCCGGAATGGGCACTTCCGGCGCGACCAGCCACTCGTGCCGTCCGATCGGTTCCCCGCCCCGCACCTCGACCACCGCGGCGGTCACGATCCGTGCCGTGCGCGGATCGGTGCCCGTCGTCTCCAGATCGAACCCGATCAGCAGCTCCCTGTGCCAGCCCATGGCGGTTGCCCTCCCTTTGTTGTGCTTCCCCCAGGTGTCGCCACCTTCGCACGCACCACTGACAACGGGCGCCGGGGCCGTCAACCGCCCGGCAGGGCGCGGGCGGTCTCGTCGCACGCGATCGAGGAGACCGCGAGGTGGAACGGGCACTCGGTGGTGCGGGACGGCGATGCCTCCTGGACCGTGCGCGCCAGCCGCTCGCGCAGCTCGGCGGCGGCCGTCTCCTCGCCCTGTGCCTCGCGCAGGGCGATCAGGCCGCGCAGCGGCAGCGCCTCGGCGTAGCGGCGGCCGGACAGTCGGGCGGTGCGCAGCGCGTGCTCCCAGCGGACCTGGGCGAGCACCGCTTCGCCGCGCTCGGCCGCGACCACGCCGAGCATGGTGAGGTCGTGGGCGGCGCATTCGGGGCGGTTGTCGTTCTGGTAGCGCTCGGAGGCGCGCAGATGCAACCGCTCGGCCTGGTCGAGGTCGCCGCGGGCGCGGGCGGCCAGCGCCCGTACGGTCTCCACCTTGGCCAGCAGATAGCCCTCGGCGCTCTCGCGGGCGTAGGTCTCCAGGGCGTCGGCGAAGGAGGTGGCGTCGTCCCAGTCGCCGTCACCGGCGGCCGCGCAGGCGAGCACCGCCTTGACGTAGGCGGCCTCGTGTTCGGCGCCGATGAGCCGCAGTTCGTCGTGGGCGGCGCGGAAGGCGCGCACCGACAGGGCGCGCTCGCCCAGCCGCTCGTACGCCATGCCGGTCATGATCTGCGCGGTGGCGGCGGAGTGCGGGTCGAGGGTGGTCAGCAGTTCCCGGGCGGTCATGGCGGAGGTGAGGGCGGCGCGCCGTTCGTCCTCGGCGACCAGGAGTTCGCTGTGGAACAGCTGCCACACCCCGGTCTCCCAGCGGTGGCCGTGCTCGTCGAGGGCGGAGGCGGTCGCCCGTGCCACCTCGCGCGCCTCGGCCAGCCGCTCCTGCCGGACGTGGGCGGTGAGGGCGAGCGCTCCGACCAGGGTCACCACGGCGGGGTCGCCGCGCTTCTCGGCGGCGGGCAGGGCCTGGCGCAGCAGTTCGTCGTCGTCCCCGGCGCGGCGGATGTTGACGCCCAGCCAGCCGCACCAGGCCAGGGTCTCGGCGTACCAGTCGGCGGTGGGCGGGGTGGATTCCAGGGCCCGCAGCAACCGCCGGTGGCCCTCCTGGCGCTGACCCGCGGCCATCCAGTAGAGCGAGAGATGAGTGGCGATGCGGGAGCCGAGCAGCCGGTCGGCGGGGTCGGCGCTGTCCTGGAGCCAGTCCAGGCAGCAGGCCACTTCGGGGGTCACGGCGGTCATCTCGGCGAAGGCGGCCGGGCCGCTGCCGGTGCGCAGCGCGGCGTCGGTGCGGTGGGCGAGAGCGGCGACCCAGTCGGCGTGGCGGCGTAAGCAGCCGGTCTCCTCGCCGCGCTCGGCGAGCGCCTGCCGGGCGTACTGGCGCAAGGAGACCAGCATGCGGTAGCGGGGACTGCCGGGCCCGGGGTCGTAGACCAGCAGCGACTTCTCGGCGAGCAGGGCGAGGGTGTCGCCCGCGCCGGGCCCGGCGACCGCCTCCGCGGCGTCGACGGTGAAGGGCGCGGCGAACACCGACACCGCCCGCCACACCTCCCGCTCCTCGTCGGTGATGAGGCGGTAGCTCCAGTCGAGGGCGGCGCGCAGGGTGCCGTGGCGGGAGTCGGCCGAGCGCAGCGGCACCTCCAGCAGCCCGCGGCGGGTGCGGAGCTGGCGGACGATGACGGGCAGCGGGGTGGACGCGGCCTTGGGGGCGACGAGTTCGATGCCGAGCGGAAGCCGGTCGACGGCCTCGCACAGGTCGCGGACCTCGTCCCAGTGGGCGGCGCGGGCGGCGGACGGGGAGACCCTGGCGAGCCGGTCGAGGAAGAGCCGGATGGCGTCCTGGTCGGTCAGCGGCCGCAGGGCGAGCCGGGATTCCCCGGCGACGCCGAGCCCTTCCCGGCTGGTGGCCAGCACCCGCAGCCGGGGGCAGGCGTCGAGCAGGCGCGCCGTGAGGTCCGCGGCGGCCTCGGTGAGGTGTTCGCAGTTGTCGAGGAGCAGCAGGCACCGGGGGGCGCGGTCGATGGCGAGCCGCATCCGGTCGGCGAGGGTTTCGGCGGGGCCGGGCGCGATGCCCAGGGCCGCGGCGACGGCGCCGGGTACGTCGGCGGGTGAGCAGGGCACCAGGTCCACCCGCCAGACGGTGGCACCGGCCTCCTGTTCGCGGGCGGCCGCGGCCAGGGACAGCCGGGTCTTGCCGATGCCCGCGGTGCCGGTCACGGTGACCAGCCGGGCCTCGGCCAGCTGGGCGGCGATCGCGGCGAGTTCGGGGCCGCGCCCGACGAAGTCGGCGCCGGACGGGAGCCCCGGGTGGGCGGTGGGCTCGGCCGCGGGAGCGCGCCGCGCACGTCCCGTCCCGGTCGCGCCTCCGGACGCCGTCGCGGCCCCCGTACCCGTGCCCGTGCCCGTACCCGTCCCGGAGGAGCCGCGCAGGACGGCCTGCTGGGCGGCGCGCATCTCGGGGCCCGGCTCGATGCCGAGCCGCTCGCGCAGATCGGCGCGCGCCGCCCGGTACACGCCGAGCGCCTCGGCCTGCCGTCCGCACGCCTGGAGGGTGCGGATGAGCAGGGCGTGCAGCCGCTCCCGGTCCGGGTCGGCCCGGGCGGCGGTCCGCAGCGCCTCGACCAGATCGGCCGGATCCGCTCCACCGGCCGCTCCCCCGGTCACCCCGCCCGCCGCGGCGTGCGCGGCGAGTTCGGCGTCGGCGCGCTCTTCGAGGACGGTCAGCCGCAGCGCCTCCAGCCGGTCCCGCTCCGCCTGGACGAACGGCAGTGCGGGCAGCCCGGCGAGCGGGGTCCCGGACCACCGGTCGAGCGCGGCGCGCAGAAGAGCCGCCCGGCGGCCGGGGTCCTCGGTGGCGCGGGCGCGGGCCAACTCCCCGTCCAGCAGCCGCACATCGACCGTGTGCCCGGTCAGGTCCAGCCGGTAGCCCGCGGGACCCGTGACCACCAAACCGGGGGCGTGCGGCTGGAGGGCGCGGCGGAGCTTGGCCACCGCCGTGTGGAGGGCCGCCGTCGGGTCCTTGGCTCGTGCCCCCGTCCACAGTTCGTCCAGGATCCGGCCGGTGCTGACCGCCGAGGGGGCGTGCAGCAGCAACAGGGCCAGCAGGGCGCGCGGCCGCGCTCCGGCGACGACGAGCGCCATGCCGGAGCCGTTACGAACCATGAGGTCGCCGAGTAATTCGAACTCCATGGGTGATATCGGACCACGGGACGGGTACGGCTGTCCCGCGAACCGGCCCGGACCAGCCGACACGGACGGCCCAAACGGACAGACGGCGGACAGAATTCGGACAGGGCGGCGGAGGATCCTGCCAAGGTCGACACGAATCTCGAAATCTCGAAATCTCGAATTGAGGAGCGCCGTGCTGCGGCTCGCCTTCAGTACGCTTCGCGCCCGGCGTTCCCTGTTCGCGGGGTCACTCGCGGCGGTGACGCTGGCCCTGATGCTGCTCACCTCCGCCGGGATCCTGCTGGAGTCCGCGCTGCGCGGCCACGGCGAGCCGAACCGCTTCCACGGGGCGTCCCTGGTGGTCGCGGGCAACGCCGACGTGGGCCTGGACGGGAAGGAGCACCGCCCCGGGTTCGGCGACGTGGAGGCGCCGCTGGTGCCGCGCCCGCCCGTTCCGGCCCGGCTGGTGGAGACGGTGCGCGGCGTGGAGGGCGTGCGCTCGGCCGTCCCGGACCTGGCCTTCTACGCGCAGGCGGTGGGCTCGGACGGCAGCCCCGTCACTCCCGAGCAGGGCACCCGGTCCTTCGGCCACTCCTGGGCGAGCGCGCGCGTCACCCCGTACGCGCTGCGCGCGGGCAGGGCCCCGGCGAGGGACGACGAGGTGGTGGTGGACGCGGCGACGGCGCGCCGCGGGGACTTGCGGGTCGGCCGCCCCGTCACCGTGCTGACCGGGGCCGAGGGCCGCGATACGTACCGGCTGAGCGGCATCGCCGCCGGGCCGCGCGGCGGGCTGACGAAGGATCAGTCTGCGCTGTTCTTCGCGCCGGACACCGCCGCCCGGCTCGCCCCGGACGGCGACCGGGTGCACGCGATCGCGCTGACCACCGCCGCGGGCGCCGATCCGGAGGCGGTGGCGAGCCGGGTGCGCGCGGCGCTCGGCACCGGCCCGTCGGTGACGGTGCTGACCGACACCGGCGAGACGGAGGTCTCCTCCAGCGATGTGCTCTTCATCGACACCCTGGTGTTCGTGGTGTCCATGGGCTCGCTGGCCGTCTTCGTCGCCCTGTTCGTGATGGCCGGTGGCTTCGCCTTCGCGATCCTCCAGCGCTACCAGGAGATCGCGCTGCTGCGGGTGGTGGGCGCCACGCCCCGTCAGATCAAGCGCATGCTGGGCTGGGAGACGCTGCTGGTCGCCATCGTCGGCGGGGTGATCGCCATTCCGGCGGGCGCCGCGCTGGCCGGGCCGCTGGCCGACGCGCTGGTCTCGCTCGGGATCGCGCCGGAGGAGCTGAAGGTCGAGGTCGGGCCGTGGCCGCTGGCCGGGGCCGCCGTCGCCGGGCTCGTCATCACCCGGCTCGCCGTCTGGTCGGCCGCGCGCCGCGCCGCGCGGGTGCGCCCGGCCGAGGCGCT
>NZ_RIBZ01000687.1:0-6575 GCF_003721215.1 Streptomyces botrytidirepellens | reverse complement strand
CGCCGACGGCCTGGCCGCCGACCTCACCGCGCTCGGCGCCCGCGTCGAGGTGGCCGCCTGCGACGCCGCCGACCGCGACGCGCTGGCGGCCGTGCTGGCGGGCCGTACCCTCGCCGGAGTCGTGCACACCGCGGGCGTCCTCGACGACGGGATCATCTCCTCGCTGACACCCGAGAAGATGGCCACGGTGATGCGCCCCAAGGTCGACGCGGCGCTCAACCTCCACGAACTCACTGCCGGCCAGGACCTCTCGGCGTTCGTGCTGTTCTCGTCCGCCGCCGGCGTCACCGGAGGCGCCGGGCAGGGCAACTACGCCGCCGCCAACACCTTCCTCGACGGCCTCGCCGCACACCGCCGCGCCCGCGGGCTTCCCGCGCAGTCGCTGGCCTGGGGGCTGTGGGAGGAGGCCAGCGGCATGACCGGCGCGCTGGACACCGCCGACCTGGCGGGCATGCGCCGCGACGGCGTCCTGCCCCTCGCCTCCGACGAGGGCATGGCGCTGCTGGACGCCGCCGGGGCGCTCGACCGGGCGTTCGTGGCGCCCGTACGGCTCGATCTGACCGGGCAACGCCGCTCCGATGTGCCGTACCTGATGCGTGACCTGGTACGCGGCCCGGCCCGCCGCGCCGTCGACCCCGCCGCGTCCGCCACCGAACCCGCCGAGAACTTGCGCGACCGGCTGGCCCGCCTGACGCCCGCCCGCCGGGAACAGGCGCTGCTCGACGTCGTCCGCACCCGGGCCGCCGCCACCCTCGGCTTCGCCGACGCCGACGAGGTCGACGCCGAGCGGTCGTTCCGCGACATGGGCTTCGACTCCCTCGCCGCCGTGCGGTTCCGCAACGCCCTCGGCGAGGCCGTCGGGGAACGCCTGTCCGCGACGCTCGTCTTCGACCACCCGACCGCGCTCGTCCTCACCCGCCACCTGCTGGACGAACTGGGCCTGAGCGAGCCGGAATCCACCCCGGAATCCACCCCGGAGGCGGAGCAGGACCAAGGCGCACAGGACATGGAGGACCGCACCGCGGCCATCCAGAACATGAGCCTGGCCGAACTCCTCCGCACCGCGCAACGATCAGGAGATCCGACATGACCCGGTTGCTCGACGACATCGACCAGCGCGTCTACCCCACCGACGAGGAACTGCTGCACCGCGTCCTCACCCCCTACCGGGCCAAGCGGTGCGAATACCTCACCTCGGCCACGGTCACGGCTGCGGGCGACCCCCTCGACGGCGGACGGCTCGGCGCCGCCTGCACCTTCCTGATCCCCGAGTCCTGCTACATCGACGACACCGGACACTTCAACTCGGTCGAGTTCAACATCTGCTTCAACCAGATGGCCTACTACCTGATGGCCAAGTCGGTGAAGGAATCGCTGGTCGAACCCTTCTCCCGGTGGACGCTGGAGCAGTTCTGGACCCGGCAGCTCGCGGACGTGTTCATCACCGACTTCAAGAGCACGTTCCGCACCGCCATGCGCGGCCGCCACTTCCGCGGTGAGATCGACATCGCCGACATCGCCGAATGGGACGCCACCGATCTGCGCGACGCCCTGGTGATCCTGCGCAGCCGCTGCCGCTACTGGGACGAGCAGGGCGGCGAAAGCCACGGCGAGATCGCCGCCGCCATCACCAACCCGCCCGAAAACTGACCCGCCCGGCCCCGCGGAGGAAGCCACCATGAGCAACCCGGAACGGCCAGAGCTTCCCGACGAAGCCCGGCAGGTCGACATCGCACACATCTACCGCCGCCTCGCCGACCGCGGCCTCCCGTACGGGCCCGCCTTCCGGGGCCTGCGCGCCGTGTGGTCGGACGGCGAGGAGGTCTACGCGGAGGCCCGGCTCGACGGCGCCGCGTCCGGCGGCGAGGGCGACTACCACCTGCACCCGGCGCTGTTCGACGCCGCCTTGCAGGCCGCACTCGTACCGGACCTCGACCGCGACGACAGCACCTTCCTGCCCTTCGCCCTGCGCGGTGTGCGCCTCCACAAGGCGGGCGCGCGGCGTCTCGGCGTGCACACCCGGCCCGGTGAGGGCGGCGTTTCCCTGGACCTCACCTGCGGCGACGGCGAACCGGTCGTCACGGTCAAGAGCCTCGTCCGACGCCCCGTCACCGTCGACCAGCTCGACGCCGCGGCGCAGCGCACCCAGCTCCTGCGCGTCGCGTGGAAGGCCGTCGAACAGCCACCGGCCGCCGCCGACCAGCGGCGCTGGGCGTTCCTCGGCACCGACCACATCGGCGTCACCGGCGCCCTGAAGTCCATCCGCCGCTCGTTCGACTCCTATCCCTCGCTGGCGGCCCTCGACGCCGCGCTCCGCGACGGCGCGTCCGCACCCGACGTGGTCGTGGTCTCCTGCACGGACCAGGACTCCCCGGTGCGCTCGGCCGCCCAGCGCGCCCTGATGCTCGTCCAGGAGTGGTCGGCCGACGCACGCCTGGCCGACGCCCGTCTCGTCCTGGTCAGCAGCGGCGCCCTCGCGACCCGCCCCCAGGAGGACCCGTCCGACCTGCCGGGCGCGGCCGTGTGGGGGCTGCTGCGCAGCGCCCAGTCGGAACATCCCGGCCGCTTCGTCCTGGTCGACGTGGACGACCCCGAGGACTCGGGCCGCGCCCTCCTCGCCGCCGTGGCCTCCGGCGAACCCCAACTCGCCGTACGCCACGGCGCCCTGTTCCGGCCGCGCCTCGTCCGCTGCCCGCCGCCTCCGGGCCGTACGAGCCTCACGGGCACCGTTGTCATCACGGGCGGCACCGGCGCGCTGGGCCGTCTGATCGCCCGGCACCTGGTCACCCGCCACACCGTCCGCCACCTCGTGCTGCTCAGCCGCCGCGGCCCGGACGCGCCCGGCGCCGACGGCCTGGCCGCCGACCTCACCGCGCTCGGCGCCCGCGTCGACATCGTCGCCTGCGACACCGCCGACCGCTCGTCCCTCGAGAGCGCCCTCGCGGACATCCCCGCGCCCTCCGCCGTCATCCACACCGCGGGCGTGCTGTCGGACGCCACGGTCGACACGCTGACGCCGCGCAGGCTGGACGCGGTCCTGCGCCCCAAGGTCGACGCCGCGCTCCATCTGCACGACCTGATCCGCGACCCGGACTGCGCGTTCGTGGTGTTCTCGTCCGTCGCCGGGCTCACCGGCAACGCGGGACAGGGCAACTACGCCGCCGCCAACGCCGTCCTCGACGCGCTCGCCCACCACCGCCGCACCCTCGGGCTGCGCGGTGTCTCCCTCGCCTGGGGCCTGTGGGAGAGCGAGGACGGCATGGGCTCCGAGCTGTCCACCGCCGACCTCATCCGCATCAAGCGCTCCGGCTTCGCCCCGCTCGGCCACGACCAGGGCCTGACCCTCTTCGACGCCGCCCTCGCCGGGGACGAGGCCGTTCTCGCGCCCGTACGGCTGAACGAGTCGGCCCTCACCGGGGACGTCCCGCCCGTCCTGGCCGACCTGGCACCCGCCGCGACGCCCAGGCCCGCCACGACCGACACCCTGCGGGCCCGCCTGGCGAACCTGCCCGACGCCGAACACGACGGCGCCGTGCTGGAGTGCGTCCGTAACGCGGCCGCCACCGTCCTCGGCTACGACAGCCCCGACGACATCGACCCCGACCGGGAGTTCCACACCGTCGGCCTGGACTCCATCGGCAACCTCGAACTCAGCCGCCACCTGTCCGCCGCCACTGGACTGCGGCTGCCCGCGACCCTCACCTTCGACCATCCGACGCCCGCAGACCTCGCCTCCCACCTGCGGCGACTTCTCCAGGAGAGCGAATCATGAACACCGTTGTCGTCGGCGGAGGCGTCATCGGCCTCGCCACCGCCTGGCGGGCCCTGCGCCACGGCGTCACCGTCACCGTGATCGACCCGGCCCCGGCCACCAAGGCATCCCACGCGTCGGCGGGCATGCTCCCGCCGAGCAGTGAGCAGATCGACGGCGTGAACGACCTGCTGCGCCTGTGCCTGGCCTCCCGCGACCTCTACCCGTCCTTCGTCGCCGAACTGGAGGAGTTCGCCCCCGCCGGATTCCGGCGCGACGGCGTCCTCGATGCGGCCTTCGACGAGGACGCCCTGAGCAAGCTCGACCACCAGCAGTCCTTCCGGGAGTCGCTCGGCATCCGCAGCGAACGCCTCACACCCGAGGAGTGCGCCAAGCTCCAGCCCGCCTTCGCCCCCACCCTCGGCGGCCTGCTCGGCCCCGACGACGGCGCGGTCGACCCGCGCACCCTCAACGCCGCGCTGCTCACGGCCATCGAAGCCCTCGGCGGCACCGTCATCCGCCGACAGGCCATCCGGGTCGCGCACCACACCGTCACCCTCGACAACGGCGACGCGGTGCCCTTCGACCGCGTCGTCCTGGCCGCCGGCTGCTGGACGCACCACATCGGGGGCCTTCCCGAGGACGCCATCCCGGAGATCCGTCCCGTCAAGGGCCAGATCCTCCGGCTGCACTCCGAGCCGCCGCTGCTGGGCGTGACGGCCCGCGCCCTCTCCAAGGGCGCGTCCCTCTACCTGGTGCCACGGCTGGACGGTGAACTCGTCATCGGCGCCACCTACGAGCAGCGCGGCTACGACGAGACGGTCACCGCCGACGGCACCCGCGACCTGCTGGCCCGTGCCGCCGAGGTCATCCCCGGCGTCGGCGCGCTGCGCTTCGCCGAGATCAGCGCGGGCCTGCGCCCCGCGTCGCCCGACGAACTCCCGCTCATCGGCCCGACCGCCGTCCCCGACGTCTACCTGGCCACCGGCCACTTCCGCATGGGCGTCCAGCTCGCCCCCATCACCGCCGACGCCATGGCCGCCTACCTCACCGACACCACCCCGCACGCCTCGGCCCTGCCGTTCACCCCGCTCCGTATGGGCCGCGCCGCCTGACCCCGCCACACCACGACAGGGCCGGACACCGTGGAGGGTGTCCGGCCCTGTTGGTGCGCCCGCGGGACGGTCAGGAGACCGGCACGGGGGCGCTCAGGTGGCCGGTGGCGTTCTCGGTCCAGGAGTGGTCCTCCTCCGAGCGGGACCTGATGGTCAGGGTGCGGCCCGCGGACGGATCCTCGGGCCCGACGATGACCTGGAGCAGCGCGGCGCCCCGGGCGCCGAAGGTGACGGGGGCGTTCAGGACGAGTTCCGCTATCTCGTCGGTGCCCACCGTATGGGCGGCGTGGAACGCCAGCTCCACGAAGGCGGTGCCGGGGAGGATGACGGTCCCCATGACGATGTGGTCGCCGAGCCACGCGTGGTCGGCCAGCGTCACGCGGCCCGTGAACAGGCGGCTGCCGTCGGGGAGTTCGGTGGCCGTGGCCAGCAGCGGATGCGAGGCGGGCTCCAGGCCCAGGCCCGCGGGCGAACCGGCGGGGTCGGGGGTGTCGAGCCAGTAGCGGCGGCGCTGGAACGCGTACGTGGGGAGGGGCACGTTTCGGCCGCCGTGCCCCGCGAGGAACCCCTTCCAGTCGACGGCGACGCCCCAGGCGTGGGCCTGGGCCAGGCCGGTGACCAGGCTGGTCGGCTCGTGGTGGCGGGGGCGCAGCAGCGGTACGGCGGCGGCCTCGGGCAGCGCCTCGCGGGTGAGCGCGGTGAGCACGGCGTCGGGACCGATCTCGAGGTAGGTGGTGACGCCGAGGTCGTGGAGTGCGGTGAGGCCGTCGTGGAAACGGGTGGTGTTGCGGATGTGCTCGGTCCAGTAGGTGGCGTCGACCGCGGCACCGGCCTCCCCGGTCAGGGTGGACACCAGGGGGATGCGCGGCGCGTCGTACGTCAGCGTCCCGGCGACCTGGTGGAAGGCGTCCAGGACGGGGTCCATATGGGGGGAGTGGAAGGCGTGGCTCACGGTGAGGCGGCGGGTGCGCCGCCCCTGACCGGAGAACTCCTCGGCGAGGGCGGTGACATCGGCCTCGTCTCCGGAGACGACCACCGAGCGGGGCCCGTTGACGGCCGCGATGCCGACGTGTTCGGTGAGGTACGGGGTGACCTCGTCCTCGGTCGCCTCGACGGCGATCATGGCGCCACCGGGAGGCAGCGCCTGCATGAGGGTGCCTCGGGCGGCGACCAGGCGGCACGCGTCGTCCAGCGAGAGGATTCCGGCGATGTGGGCGGCGGCGATCTCACCGATGGAGTGGCCGATGAGATGGCTGGGCGTGATGCCGAAGTCCTCGGTGAGGAGACGGGTGAGGGCGGTCTGGAGCGCGAACAGGCCGGGCTGGGTGAAGCGGGTCTGGTTCAGGAGGGTGGGGTCGTCCGCGAAGACGACGTCCCTGAGCGGGCGTTCGGCGCCGAGGTGGCGGTCGAGGGTCGCGCAGACCGTGTCGAACGCGCCGCGGAAGGTGGGGTAGGCGTCATAGAGCCCGCGGCCCATGCCCGGGTGCTGGGCACCCTGGCCGGTGAAGAGGAAGGCGACCTTCTTGGTGCGGGGCCGGGCAGGGAGAACAGCGAGGGCGGGGTCCTGGGCCAGGGTGTGGAGCTGGGCGAGGAGTTCGTCGCGCGTGGCACCGACGACGGCGGCGTGATGCTCGAAGGTGGTGCGGGTGGTGGCGAGGGTGTGGGCGATGTCGGTGGGGTGGAGGGTGGGGTGTTCGGTGGTGTGGTCG
>NZ_RIBZ01000686.1:0-6490 GCF_003721215.1 Streptomyces botrytidirepellens | reverse complement strand
GACGTCCAGGGCTTCGGCGGGGCCGACGGTGACCGTGTTGTTCACCGGGGAGATGTCCAGCACGTACCGCGGCTTGCCGTCGGGCGCCGGGTGGCCGATGCGCAGCCCCTTGCGCTGGCCGATGGTGAAGCCGTACGCGCCCTCGTGGGTGCCGAGCTTCTGGCCGCCCTCGTCCACGATGTCGCCCTCGGCGGTGCCGAGGTGGCGGGAGAGGAAGCCCTGGGTGTCGCCGTCCGCGATGAAGCAGATGTCATGGCTGTCGGGCTTCTTGGCGACGGCCAGGCCCCGCCGCTCGGCCTCGGCGCGGATCTCGTCCTTGGTGGTCAGCGTGTCGCCGAGGGGGAACATGGCGTGGGCGAGCTGCCGCTCGTCCAGGACCCCGAGGACGTACGACTGGTCCTTGGCCATGTCGCTGGCGCGGTGCAGCTCCAGAACGCCGTCGTCGCCGCGGACGACCGTGGCGTAGTGACCGGTGCACACGGCGTCGAAGCCGAGCGCGAGCGCCTTGTCCAGCAGCGCGGCGAACTTGATCTTCTCGTTGCAGCGCAGACAGGGGTTGGGGGTGCGGCCCGCCTCGTACTCGGCGATGAAGTCCTCGACCACGTCCTCGCGGAACCGCTCGGCCAGGTCCCACACGTAGAACGGGATGCCGATCACATCGGCGGCCCGGCGGGCGTCGCGCGAGTCCTCGATCGTGCAGCAGCCGCGGGCGCCGGTGCGGAAGGACTGCGGGTTGGCGGAGAGCGCGAGGTGGACGCCGGTCACATCGTGGCCCGCCTCGGCCGCCCGCGCGGCGGCGACCGCCGAGTCCACACCGCCGGACATGGCGGCGAGGACGCGCAGGCGACGGCCGTCGCGGGGACCTGTGGGCGCACCGGGGAATTCAGTCATAACCCAGCCAGCATAATTCGCTCGGCGGGGAACGAATAACGGGTTGGCCGCTCAGCGGTCGTGGGCCCGATGCAGCACGCGCCGGGCCAGGTCAAGGGCCTGATCGACATCCTTGGCGAGATAGGACAGCTCGACGAAGCAGTGCCCGACGCCCGCCTCCCGCTCCGCCCGCACGATCGTGGCCGCGATGTCCCCGACCGAGGCGTCGGCGTCGGGATTGACCCGGAGGATCGCGTCGAAGCGGGCCGGATCCCGCCCCTCCCGTTCGACCGTCTCCCGCAGCCCGGCCAGGCCCTGGGCGAGGGCGGCGACGGGGTCGGTCCCGGCGTACTTCCGGCCGACGGGCGCGATGGGCAGCCAGCCGTCGGCGCGCCGAGCGACCCGGGCGAGGGCGGCGGGGGCGAAGGCGCCCAGGTAGAGCGGCGGGTGGGGACGGGCCGCGGGTTTGAGGTCGATGTGGCTGGCGGGCACGGTCCAGTGGGCGCCGCGGTACTCGACCGGGTTCCGCGTCCACCAGGCGGTGAGGACGTCCAGGCACTCGTCGAGGCGGTTGCCGCGCTCGGCCATGGGGATGCCCGTCGTCTCGTACTCCTCGGGCGACCAGCCGGTGCCGAGGCCGACCAGCAGCCTCCCCTCGCTCAGCAGGTCGATGCTGGTGAAGGAGCGGGCGAGCAGCGCGGGCGCGTACCAGGGCGCGTTGATGACGTTGGTGCCGAGTTGGACGCGCCGGGTGGCCGCCGCGGCGGTGGCCAGCAGGGCGAACGGGTCCAGGGCGGAGCGGAATTCCGGTGGGATCACATCCGTACCGGCGTAGCCGACCTTCGGGTCGACCGGGGCGAGCAGCCGGTCGCCGACCCACAGGCTGTCCGCGCCGAGCGCTTCGGCCTCGCGTGCGAACCGTGCGGCGTGCTGCGGATGGTGGGCCAGCTCACCGAACTGGGGAAGGGTGAACCCGATGCGCATACGGCGGCTCCTCGTGGCTCTCGTCGTCCTCGGGCCTCGTTGTCCTCGAGCGGGCGGCCATCCTCGCCGTTAGTTCAATATTCAGCTACCCGTCGGCATACGGTTCGCGCCATGATCCGCTGCGCCGGAACCGCACGCAGGGGCCCGCGCGTTGAGCCTGCGTGAGCGAAACCAACGGCGGCGTGCGCCGCCCTGTGAGCCGGCGCACCCTGCTGCTGGGCGGTACCGCGGCCGGTCTTGGCGCGGCCGGAATCGCCGGCTACGCCGCGCGGGACGAGCTGAAGCATCTGTGGTGGCGGGCGCCCGGGGCGCAGCAGCCGCGCGAGGATGGCGCGGTCGACTACCCGGGCGCGGACTGGGTGGCGGCCTCCACGGCCAACTACCGGCGCGCCGACCGGCCGTACGACTACACGGTGGACCGGGTGGTGATCCACGTCGTGCAGGGCTCGTACGAGGACGCGCTGAAGGTCTTCCGGGACCCCGGACACCGCGCCGCGGCGCACTATGTGGTGCGCCGCGACGGGCATATAGCGCAGACGGTCCGCGAGCTGGACGTGGGCTTCCACGCGGGCAACCGGTCGTACAACGAGCGCAGCGTCGGCATCGAGCACGAGGGGTTCGTCACCCGGCCCCAGGACTTCACAGACGCCATGTACCGGTCCTCGGCCCGGCTCACCGCCGCGATCTGCGAGCGCTACGGGATGGAGCGGGACCGCGAGCACATCGTGGCCCACTCGGAGGTGCCGGGCACCGACCACACCGACCCCGGCCGCCACTGGGACTGGGACCGCTATCTGGAGCTGGTGCGGGCGGTGCGGATCGCGAAATGAGCGCGGCCGCTTACGCGGTGCCGAAGACGACGGCGAGCGGACGGTCCTTGCTGTCGCTGGTGGGCCGCGTGGCCGTGTCGCTGCCGAGGTAGAGCTTCTTGTCGGCGAAGACCATCCGGGCGTCGCCGTAGGTCTCCAGGTCCGACTCCACGTCCTTCATGGCGTCGGGGTTCTTCTGGATCTGCGTGATCTCGAAGGTCTTGGGGTCGATGCGCACGACCCCGCCGGCCTCGCTGTACATGCTGCCCTGGTAGGCGATCAGCGAGCCGTCCTTCTCGGTGCTGATGGGGGTCAGCGACCTGCTCTCGGCCATCTTCGTCCGGCCGGTCTGCTTGCCGGTCTCGAAGTTCACGCCGGTGATCTTCTCGCCGGGGCCGCCGTCGTCCACGTCCACCTCGGAGGAGAGATAGACCGTGCTGCTCTTCTTGTCGAGGGCCAGGTCCTTGCAGCCCTCCACGTTGACCGCGGGGCAGTCGGGCTGGAAGCCCTTGGCCAGGACGTCGATCGA
Organism: Streptomyces botrytidirepellens; assembly: GCF_003721215.1. Lineage (NCBI taxonomy): Bacteria > Bacillati > Actinomycetota > Actinomycetes > Kitasatosporales > Streptomycetaceae > Streptomyces > Streptomyces botrytidirepellens. The sequence goes on along the minus strand of NZ_RIBZ01000686.1, from coordinate 3,298 downwards.
GTTGACCAGCTTGCCCTGCTTGGCGCTGTCGTCGATGGTCAGGATGTCCGTGACGCTCGAGCCTCCGTCGGAGTCGCCGGTGTCGGCGGCCACGACGAGGGGTTTGGTGGACAGGACGTGGGCGCGCTCGAACTCCCCGTCGAGCTTGTAGGACGACAGCACCTTCCGCGTGGTCGGATCCACGGTCTGGATCTCCAGCTTGTCGGTGCTGGATTCCACGCTGCTGCATCCACGCAGCGCGACGAGCTTGCCGTCGCCGCCCGCGTAGCCGTCGTCGTCGCAGTCCGCGATGTACTCCGGCTTCCACAGCGGCTTGCCGTCGAGCGACCAGGCGCCGCCGCCGCTGGTGCCTCCGGCGGCGATGGTGTTCCCGCTGATCGTGACCTCGTCGAAGTCGACGCCGTCGTTGCCCTCGGTGTCCGTCCCCTCCTTCTGCCAGACCAGCTTGCCCTTGTTCAGGTCGACCAGGCCGACCTGGGTGCATTCGGCGTCACTGCCCTTGCCGTCCTTGAACAGGACCGCGGTGCGGCCGTCCTCGGTGGTGTGCGGCGAGGCCCAGCAGATTTCCCCGTCGAGTTGTATCGTCCAGTCCGTTTTGGCACCGTCCGCGGAATAGCCGACGATCTTGTCGATATTGCCCTTCACAAAATTATTGCCGGTCACCCACATACCCATGGAATTGGTGTCCTTGGTGACTTTCGGCATGCTGACCTTGCCAAGCGTCTTCGCCTGGGCGCCCTGGGAGGACGATCCGCCGTCCTTCCCCCCGTCGTCGCTGTCCCCACATGCGGAAAGCAGCACGAGACCGCCCGCCACCAGGGCCGCAATGGCCAGTCGGCCCGAACGCTGCGACATCGATTCTCCCGTTTTCCCCGTTTAAGAGGCCCGTGCACTTTTCCGTGCATGCCGGGCCCGTTGACGGGGTAGATCTTTGCCGACCGCTCTTTGCGATTTCAAGCGGAGCTTGATGTTCCGTGGGTTATTTGAAATGGCCGGGAGAACACCGAGAATTCTTCGGTTACTATTCGGTTGGCTGAGTGCCGCTGGACAGCTGAGTCCGGTCGTCAGCTGAGCCCCGCGCTGCGCGCCCGTTCCACGGCCGGGCCGATCGCCTCCGCCACCGCCTCGATGTCGGCCTTGGTCGACGTATGGCCGAGCGAGAAGCGCAGAGTGCCGCGCGCCAGGTCCGCGTCGGTGCCGGTGGCCAGCACGACATGGCTGGGCTGGGCGACCCCGGCGGTGCAGGCCGAGCCCGTCGAGCACTCGATGCCGCGCGCGTCCAGCAGCAGGAGCAGCGAGTCGCCCTCGCAGCCGGGGAAGGAGAAGTGGGCGTTCGCCGGGAGGCGCCCGGCCGGATCGGGGTCGCCGCCGAGGACCGCGTCGGGGACGGCGGTGCGGACGGCGGTGATGAGCGCGTCGCGCAGGGCGCCGATCTCGCGCGCGAACTCCTCGCGGTGCGCGGTGGCGTGCGCACCGGCCACGGCGAAGGACGCTATGGCGGGGACGTCGAGGGTGCCGGAGCGCACCTGGCGCTCCTGGCCACCGCCGTGCAGGACGGGCACGGGGGCGTGTTCGCGGCCCAGCAGCAGTGCGCCGATGCCGTACGGGCCGCCTATCTTGTGGCCGCTGACGGTCATGGCGGACAGACCCGAGGCGGTGAAGTCCACGTCGAGCTGGCCGACCGCCTGGACCGCGTCGGCATGCAGCGGGACCGCGAACTCCGCGGCCACGTCGGCGAGTTCGCGCACCGGCTGGATGGTGCCGATCTCGTTGTTGGCCCACATGACGGTCGCGAGGGCGACGTCCGCGGGGTCGCGGGCGATCGCCTCGCGCAGCGCGTCGGGGTGGACGCGCCCGTACGCGTCGACCGGCAGCCATTCGACCCGCGCGCCCTCGTGCTCGGCGAGCCAGTCGACCGCGTCGAGCACGGCGTGGTGCTCGACGGGGCTGGCGAGCACCCGGGTGCGGGCCGGGTCGGCGTCGCGGCGGGACCAGTAGAGCCCCTTGACGGCGAGGTTGTCGGCCTCGGTCCCGCCCGAGGTGAAGACGACCTCGCTGGGGCGCGCACCCAGCGATTCGGCGAGGGATTCGCGGGACTCCTCGACGGTACGGCGGGCGCGCCGGCCGGCGGCGTGCAGTGAGGAGGCGTTGCCGGTGACGGCGAGCTGGGCGGTCATCGCCTGCACCGCCTCCGGAAGCATCGGGGTGGTGGCGGCGTGGTCGAGATAAACCATGGTGGGCTCGATTCTACGAGCCGTAGGGCTGGGCCGTACCGGGTGCGGGGGCGCGGAGTGCGCGCGGCCCCTTTTTTCTTTGGTAAGGAGTGTCTAGGGTTTTACTCATGACAGCTGACTGGAAACTGGACCGTACGTTTCGCAGTGCCTCTGGTGAGGTTCGCTGGGCCGCCCTCGGCGCGCCCGACGCCCCGCCGGTCGTGCTGCTGCACGGCACGCCGTTCTCCTCGTACGTCTGGCGGGCCTTCGCCCGCGGGCTCGCCGACCGGTACCGGGTGTTCGTCTGGGACATGCCGGGGTACGGGGCGTCCGAGAAGAGGGCTGGCCAGGACGTCTCGCTCGCCGCGCAGGGGCGGGTCTTCGGCGAGTTGCTCGACCACTGGGGGCTGACGGGGGTCGGGGCGGAACCGGCCGTCGTCGCCCATGACTTCGGGGGGTGTGTCGCGCTACGGGCGCATCTGCTGCACGGTGCGCGCTACCGGCGGCTGGCCCTGGTCGATCCCGTCGCCCTGCCGCCCTTCGGCTCCGCCGGGTATCAGCTGTTCGGCCGCCACCCCGAGGTCTTCGAGCAGCTGCCGCCCGCGTTGCACCGGGCGCTGGTGCGGGAGTACGTCGGCTCGGTGGGCGGGCCGGGGCTGCATCCCGCGGTGTGGGAGCGGCTGGTCGAGCCGTGGTGCGGGGAGGAGGGGCAGCCCGCGTTCTATCGGCAGATCGCGCAGAACGATCAGCGGTTCATCGATGAGGTGGAGGGGCGGTACGGGGAGGTTTCGGTGCCGGGGCCGGTGCTGATTTGTTGGGGCACGGAGGATGCGTGGATTTCGGTCTCGCATGCGCATGAGCTGGGTGCGCGGATTCCGGGGGCGCGGGTGCGGTTGATCGAGGGGGCGGGGCATTTGGTGCAGGAGGATGCGCCTGCCGAGCTGATGGGTTCGGTGGCGGGGTTCCTCGCCGAGGGGTGAGCTGCGCCTGCGGCGGGCTGGCCCCCACCCCGCCCCTTCCCGCAGCATCCGATATGCGGCTCCGCCGCGCGGCGGGGCTCCGCCCCGGGCCCCGCTGGGGCTGCG
>NZ_RIBZ01000690.1:0-6488 GCF_003721215.1 Streptomyces botrytidirepellens | reverse complement strand
GCCGACGGCACGGCCGCCGACGGCACGGCCTCGGCGTCGGCCAGCCGACCGCCGCGCTGGCTCGGCGGCCGCGCCGGCAGCGGGCTTTCGGTGGCCATGGGCCGCTCGGTGCCCGGTGTGATCATCCTTGTCCGTCCCCTCCAGCGATGCGTCATTCCCGCAGTTCCTGCCCACCTGCACCGCCTGCACGCATCGTGCCACTCCGAATGGCCCCTGTGCAGCGGCCGTCCACCCGATCGGCCCCGATGGGCGCAGGGCATGATGGTCCGTATGCGTGCTGTGGTACAGAGAGTGGACGGGGCGAGCGTCGTCGTGGACGGCGAGACGACCGGGGAGATCATCGGGCACGGGCTGTGCGTCCTGGTCGGGGTGACACACGACGACACCCCGGAGAAGGCGGCCCAGCTGGCTCGCAAGCTGTGGTCGTTGCGCATCCTGCCGGGCGAGAAGTCCTGCTCGGACCTGGACGCTCCGCTGCTGGTCATCAGCCAGTTCACGCTGTACGGGGACGCCCGCAAGGGCCGTCGGCCCACCTGGAACGCGGCGGCGCCCGGCGATGTCGCCGAACCGCTGGTGGACGAGGTGGTGGCGCGGCTGCGGGAGCTGGGCGCCCAGGTGGAGACGGGCCGGTTCGGAGCGCAGATGAAGGTCTCGCTCACGAACGACGGCCCGTTCACGGTGATCGTCGAGGTCTAGGGGGTCGAGGAGCTACGGCTCGACGACCGTCTCCTGCGAGGCCGCCGTGGAGTCCGCGATCAGCGCCGCGTCCACCGGTACGTTCCGCTTCACCAGCGCGAGCGCGATCGGCCCCAGCTCGTGGTGGCGGGCCGAGGAGGTCACGAAGCCCAGCTGACGGCCTTCCTCGCCGTCCGCCGCGAGCCGTATGGGCGCGCCGTGGCCCGGCAGCTTCACCTCGCTGCCGTCGAGGTGCAGGAAGACCAGGCGGCGCGGCGGCTTGCCCAGGTTGTGCACCCGGGCGACCGTCTCCTGGCCGCGGTAGCAGCCCTTCTGGAGATGGACGGCGGTGCCGATCCAGCCCAGCTCGTGCGGGATGGTCCGGTGGTCGGTCTCCAGGCCGATCCGCGGCCGGTGGGCCTCGACGCGCAGCGCCTCGTACGCCAGGACGCCGATCGGCGGGCCGCTCTTCGCCGCGAAGGACTCCAGGCCGGCGCGCGGCAGGAACAGGTCGCGGCCGTGCGCGGTCTCGCGGGCGACGGTGCCCTCGGGGGTCTCGGCGATGCTGCCCGCCGGGAGGTGGACGACCGCGTACTCCTCGGTGCGGTCCGCGATCTCGACCCGGTAGAAGAACTTCATGCTCTCCAGGTACGCGATCAGGTCGTCCTGGCTGCCGGGCTCCACATGGGCCCAGGTGGTCTCGCCGTCGTCGACGAGGTAGAGCGCGTGCTCGATGTGGCCGTGCGCGGAGAGGATCAGCGCCTCGGTGGCCTCACCGGCGGGAAGCTCACTGACGTGCTGGGTGAGCAGCAGATGCAGCCAGCTCAGCCGGTCCGCACCGGTGACCGTGACGACTCCGCGGTGCGAGAGGTCCACGAAGCCGGTGCCGTCGGCGAGCGCGCGCTGCTCGCGGAACAGGTCGCCGTAGTGGGCGGCGACGCCTTCGTCGGGGCCCTCGCCGGGGACGGCGCCGGGCAGCGACAGCAAAGGGCTCTTCATGCGTTTCACCCTACGACGTGGACGTGCGGCTCTTGCCCGGGTCCTGCGCGCGGTCCGCTGCGGAACACGAGGCGCAGCGGCCGAAGATGGCGAAATGCTTCATGTCGGTGTCGAAGCCGAAGGACGCCCGCAGCTGCCGGGTGAAGGACTCCGCGACCGAGACGTCGGCCTCGATGACCTCCGTGCAGTCCCGGCACACCAGGTGGATGTGGTGGTGCCGGTCGGCCAGGTGGTACGTGGGGGCGCCGTGCCCGAGATGGGCATGGCTGACGAGGCCCAGCTCCTCCAGCAGCTCCAGCGTGCGGTAGACGGTGGAGATGTTCACACCGCTCGCGGTACGGCGCACCTCGGTGAGGATGTCGTCCGGAGTGGCGTGCTCCAAGGTGTCGACGGCTTCGAGCACGAGCTGGCGTTGCGGGGTGAGTCGGTAGCCGCGCTCCCGCAGATCGGTCTTCCAGTCGGTGGTCGCCACGGTGCCAGTGTAGGCGGCACGGCACCGGGGCGCGGTCGCGCTCGGCTGGAGCAGCTGAACGGCTGAGCGCGCCGGCGCAGGGGCCGGAGCGGCTCAGGGGCCGGACCGGCTCAGCGGAAGAAGGCGATCCCGTCGTCCGGCAGGTCCTTGAGGTCCTTGGCCCACTCGCGGGGGTCGACGACCTTCTTCAGGTGCGCGGACATGTACGGGCGCAGCTCGACCTCGGGAGTGGCCTTCTCGCCGACCCACATCAGGTCGCTGTTGACGTAGCCGTACAGCCGCTTGCCGCCCGAGTACGGGCCCGAGGCGGAGGTGCGCGCCACGGCGTCGGTCGCCAGGTCGATCTGCGGCTTGCCGTCCGCCAGCTCGCCGTACCAGACCTCGACGACGCCCTGGTCGCGGATCATCACGACCTCGACCTTGCGGTCCTTGTCGATCCGCCAGTATCCGGACTCGCTTTCCAGCGGGCGGACCTTCTTGCCCTCGGAGTCCAGCACCCAGGTGTGCGAGATGTACTCGATGAAGTCGCGGCCGTCGTGGGTGAAGGTCGCTTCCTGCCCGAAGTTGCACTTCTCGGCGCCGGGGAAGTCCGAAACGCCGGCGCCTTCCCAGTTGCCGAGCAGGAAGGCCAGCGGCACCAGGTCCGGGTGGAGGTCGGAGGGAATCTCGATCATGGGTTCAGACGATCCGTCGCTAGGCGGGCGGGGGCGTTAAGGGGGCGGGAGCGCTCAGCGCTGGCCCTGGTAGAGCTTCTTCCAGGTCAGCCCGACGAAACCGAGGCTGGCCACGATGACCAGGATCAACAGGGTGGTGAAGACTGCCTCAAGCACGAGCTGCTCCTCGTAACGGATGACGGACCTGGACCGAGTCTAGTCGCCGGACCGGCGAGCCTAGGCTTGGGGCATGGCGAACAAGCTCGTGATCAAGGTGACGGCGGGCGCGGACGCGCCCGAGCGGTGCTCGCAGGCGTTCACGGTGGCGGCGGTGGCCGTGGCGAGCGGGGTCGAGGTCTCGCTGTGGCTGACCGGCGAGTCGACGTGGTTCGCGCTGCCGGGCCGGGCGGCGGACTTCTCGCTGCCGCACGCGGCCCCGCTGCCGGAGCTGATCAGCGGCATTCTGGCGGGCGGGACGATCACGGTGTGCAGCCAGTGCGCTGCGCGGCGGGAGATCGACGAGGCGGATCTGATCGAGGGCGCGCGGATCGCGGGGGCACAGGTCTTCGTGAGCGAGATCATGCCGGACGGCGTGCAGGCGCTGGTCTACTGACCCCGGGGCCTGACACCCGGGTCTCAGTGCCGGTGGTAGTGGTCGTCCAGCTCCCGCCACCACCGGTCGGACTCCTCGTCCCCCGACTCGTCCCACCAGCGGTCCTGCGGACCCCGGCGGTTGGCGACGATGGCCGCCACCGGCGGGATGACCATCGCGACGATGCACATCGCGACGGCGGCGGGGACGGACCACAGACGCACGAAGGCCCAAGCCGAGATGAAGAGCGTCAGACACGCGCCCATCAGGAAGAAGTATGCGTGGCGGCGTCGCGCGTACATATGGCCAGGATACGTCCGGGGCCATCGCGCCGACAGGTGGAAGCGCCGTGGACCAAGCGGAAGGGCCGCATCCCGCCGAGGCGTCCAACCCCGGGATGCGGCCCTCCTGCGTACGACGCGTGGTGTGGCGTCAGACGGCGATGGCGACCTCCGCCAGCCCGCCCTTCTGTGCGACGACCGTGCGGTCGGCGGTGCCGCCCGGGACCAGGGCGCGCAGCGTCCAGGTGCCCTCGGCGGCGTAGAAGCGGAACTGTCCGGTCGCGGAGGTGGGAACCTCGGCGGTGAACTCGCCCGTGCTGTCCAGGAGGCGCACGTAGCCGGTGACGGGCTCGCCGTCGCGGGTCACCTGGCCCTGGATCGTGGTCTCACCGGGCTTGATGGTCGAGGCGTCGGGGCCGCCTGTCTGCGCTCCACACATGTGTCTGTCCTTAACTTTCGGGGAGGAGAGGGGGTCAGCTGCCGGAGCCGAGCTCGATCGGCACGCCCACCAGCGAGCCGTACTCGGTCCAGGAACCGTCGTAGTTCTTGACGTTGGTCTGGCCGAGCAGCTCGTGCAGCACGAACCAGGTGTGGGCCGAGCGCTCACCGATGCGGCAGTAGGCGATGGTGTCCTTCGACAGGTCGACGCCCTCGCCCTCGTACAGCTCCTTGAGCTGCTCGTCGGACTTGAAGGTGCCGTCGTCGTTGGCCGACTTCGACCACGGGATGTTGCGGGCGCTCGGCACGTGGCCCGCGCGCTGCGACTGCTCCTGCGGGAGGTGCGCCGGGGCGAGCAGCTTGCCGGAGAACTCGTCGGGCGAGCGGACGTCGACCAGGTTCAGGTTGCCGATGGCCGCCACGACGTCGTCGCGGAAGGCGCGGATCGAGCTGTCCTGCTCCTTGGCCTTGTAGTCGGTCTTCTCGCGGGACGGGACCTCGGAGACCAGCTCGCGCGAGTCCAGCTCCCACTTCTTGCGGCCGCCGTCGAGCAGCTTCACGTCCTGGTGGCCGTAGAGCTTGAAGTACCAGTAGGCGTACGACGCGAACCAGTTGTTGTTGCCGCCGTAGAGGACGACGGTGTCGTCGTTGGCGATGCCCTTCTCGGACAGCAGCTTCTCGAAGCCCGCCTGGTCGACGAAGTCACGGCGCACCGGGTCCTGGAGGTCCTGCTTCCAGTCGATCCGGATGGCGTTCTTGATGTGGTTCGTGTCGTAGGCGGACGTGTCCTCGTCGACCTCGACGATGACCGTCTTGGGGTCATCGATGCGGGCCTCAACCCAGTCGGCGTCCACCAGGACGTCACTGCGGCTCATGTATCTCTCCTCCGGGGCAGTTGCGGCGGTACGGGCGCTCGACGCGCGGTGCTGACGCGGAGCCTGATCGCGAGCGTACGAGCGGAGTGCGGGACGGCCCGGCAGACGGGCCGGAGGGAGCGGGGCCGAAGCTGCGGCGGCCGCGCGCGCCCTCGATTCAGACGGCGCGACAGAGCATGGCGGCGACGCGGCACAGGTCGACTGCCCGCCGCTTCGTGAGATCCGCCTGTCGCTTCATGGGTCCGATCGTAAGGACGGACGGGCGGGCATGTCACCGGTGTGTCGCATGGTGAGACGCTTATGTCCGCGATGTGAACGCGGAAGGGTGTGGACGACCACGGACAACGGCCGCCGGGGTGTCCGGCGGCCGTCGGTGTCTGTCATCGCGGACATGATCGTCTCGTCACGTGGACACCATGCGGTCCCGAGACGGTCCCGAGGCGGTCCGTGCCGGACGGGTCAGCCCGTCAACGCGACGTTATTACCCGCGACCGAGACGTCTATGCCGTCCTTGTCGGTCTTCACGGTCTCCAGCCGCATGCCCTGCGGCATGCCGTCGATCTTCCGCTCCATGTCGGTGCGCTCGCGCACCTTGTCCTCCCACTGCGGGATGGATCCGCCGGGGATGCGCTCGGCGTGCAGCTTGATCGTGTCGCCGTTCACGATGGTCACGCTGGAGCGGGCGCTGAGGCTGAAGCCCAGCAGATTCCCGGTGATCTTGACCTGGTTGGTCCCCGTCGGGTCGTAGCTCACCGTGACCCCCGGGCCCGCGGCCCGCGAGAGGTCCGCGTAGGAGATGTGGGCGGAGCCGCTGGCCCGGTCCGCGGTGGCCGACGAGAAGTTCCCCCCGATGCGGACGTCGTGCAGCTGGGCGTTCAGCTCGGAGACGCGGACGGTGGTGCCGCCGCCCGCGTCCGTCGTCAGCCCGTCCACGCCGACGTCGACCTCGTCCAGCTCCTTGCCCGCGACCTGGGTCAGGAACGGGAAGCCCTTGATGGAGACGCTGGGGGTGGTCGTCAGCCCCTGCGAACTCTTGATCTTGTCGGCGGCCTTGGACTCCGCCATGGACACCGCCACCCGGTCGGCGCCGACGAAGAGGCCGCCGAGTATCACGGCGATGATCAGTGTGATGCGTAGTGCGCGCATGTACGTAGATCCCCCAGGCTCTCGCTCAGGCCCTTGCCTGACGCAGCGAGCCTAACCGGAGTAAGTACCCGGGGGCCTGGCACCGCAGATACCTGGCGTATCGGACCCCCGGCGGATCAGACCAGCGCGCGGCCCAGCACGTAGACGGCGGGGGCGGCGGCCGCCAGGGGCAGGGCCACTCCGGCCGTCATGTGGACGAAGCGGGACGGGTAGTCGTACGCCGCGACCCGCAGCCCCACCAGCGCACACGCCCCGGCCGCGAGCCCCAGCACGGCGGCCGTGCCGGTCCCGGTGCCGGTGAGGTGCCCGGCACCGACGCCCGCCCCGGCCGCCGCGAGCAGCCCGAGGACGACGGCG
>NZ_RIBZ01000683.1:0-6461 GCF_003721215.1 Streptomyces botrytidirepellens | reverse complement strand
GGCGGGGCCGGAAGGTGCGCGGGCTCCCGCCCCCGGGCCGGGGGCGGGAAGGGCCCCCAGAGGGCCGTCTGAAGCCGCGGGTGGTGGCTCAGGGGACGCCTCAGGGGGTGAGGGCCAGCTGATCGTCGGTGGACTTGTCCACCGCGGTCTTGCTGAACGCCCAGGGCAGCAGCTCGCCCTTCGCCCACTTCTCGGTCTGGTCCGTGTAGTGCGCGTTGTAGGCGTGGCCGGAGGCGCCGGTGAGGTTGATCCACCGCGACTTGTCGAAGTTGTCGAGGTTGACGACCATCCGCATCGAGGGCACCCAGGTGACGTCGTAGCCGCCCGCCGCGTTCCAGCCGGTCGCGTTGACCGCCGCCTCGCCGCCCGCGAGGTCCCACGGGCCGCGGTTCAGCATCCACTGGACGACACCCGGGCCCTCGGTGCCCAGCGTCTGGTTCTTCAGCGTCAGCCGGTGCAGTCGGCCCCAGCTCCAGGTGTTGATGTTCTTGCCCAGCTTGGCGGTCAGCTCGGAGCGCGCGTCCTTCATGGCCTCGGCGAGCAGCTCGTCACGGTTGGTCGCACCCGGCTGGTTGCGGGTCCCGGCGGTCTTCCACCAGTCGTTGCCCGGTTCCTTGATGATCTTCCGTACGACCTCGTACCAGCGGTCGCCGCCGTCCGGCTGGGCCTCGTCGGCATCGCGCGTCCCGCATTCGCGCACCAGCCGGGTGTTGCCGTCCAGGTCCTCGAGCGGACCGGAGTCCTCGGCCGGCCGCACCCGCAGGCACTGCCCCTTGACCCGCAGTTCCTTGGGCATCTTCTCGCCGAAGGCGAGCATCAGGGTGTTGCGCCAGACGGCGTTGAAGTACGCGGCGGCCGCCGAGTCGGCGTCCTGCGTGTAGTCCCAGCCCTCCAGGAGCTTCTGGGCCTGGCGGACGAACGGGTCCTTGACGTTGATCTTCAGCAGGTACGGCGTCAACACCTTGGCGATCTCACTGCTGTTGTCCGTCTGGAGGGACTGCATGTCGTCCGTTGAGATCTTCCCGCCGTCCTTGATCTTGGATTCGATCAGGTCGGTGATGCGCTGGCTGCGCGCGCCGTAGCCCCAGTCGTCGGTCAGCAGGTACGGGTACTTCTTCTTGTCTATGACGGCCTGGTTGGCGGTGACGATGTAGCCGCGGTCGGGGTTGTACTCCCAGGGCAGCGCCGACTGCGGAATGAACTTCGACCACCGGTAGCGCGAGTCCCAGCCGGGCGCCGGGTAACGGCCGTCGCCGTTGGCGCGCACCGGGATCCTGCCCGGCGCCTGGTAGCCGATGTTGCCCTTGGTGTCGGCGTAGATGAGGTTCTGGGCGGGGACCGCGAAGTCGCCGGCCGCCTTGCGGAAGTCGTCGAAGTTCCGGGCACGGTTCAGCCCGAAGACCGCGTCCATGCTGTTGGACGGGGACAGCGCGGTCCACTTCAGGGCGACCGCGTAACCGTCGCCGCGGTCGGGCGCCACATCGTCGGCCCCGCTGCCGACCGGCGCGCTCTTGCCGACGTTCGTCAGCTCCTCGTCCCGGTCCGAGACGATCGGCCCGTTGTTGGTGCTGCGTACCGTGATCGTGCGGCTCTTGCCGCCCGCGACCTTGATGGTCTCCTCACGGCTGCGGAACGGGACCTGCTTGCCGTCGTAGAGGTAGTGCGACGCGGTGACCTTCTCCAGGTACAGGTCGCTGACGTCGGCACCCAGGTTGGTCATTCCCCAGCTGATGTCCTGGTTGTGGCCTATGACCACGCCGGGCATCCCGGAGAAGGTGTAGCCCGCCGTGTCGAACGGGCACTTGCTGGTGACCTGGTTGCAGTGCAGGCCCATCTGGTACCAGACGGACGGCAGCTGGGGCGCCAGATGCGGGTCGTTGGCGAGCAGCGGCTTGCCGGTGGTCGTGTGCCGCCCGGAGACGACCCACGAGTTGGAGCCGATGCCGCTTCCGTTGGGGCCCAGCAGCGCCGGAACCTTCTCCAGGGTCTTCGACATGGAGGTGAGCTGGCTCTGGAGGCCCTGGGCGGCCCCGTTGGCCCCGTTCACGGTGCCGGCCGCACCCGAGCTGCCCGTGCCGCCCGTCGACGTCGCCTTGGGGTCGAACTCGTCGGTGGCCTCGTCGAGCGCGCCGCCCTGGACGATCGGCTTGTTCCGGCTGTACGGATACGACGGGTACAGCTCTTCTATCTGCTTGGCGCTCAGCCGGCTCGACGCCAGGGCGCGGTCCACCTCTTCCTGCATGTTGCCACGCAGGTCCCAGGCCATGGCCTTGAGCCAGGCGACCGAGTCGACCGGGGTCCACTTCTCGGGCTTGTAGCCGTCGTGCTCGAAGCCCAGCGCCGCGTATTCGACCGACAGCGCCTTGCCCTCATGGTCCTTGAGGTAGGCGTTGACCCCGTCCGAATAGGCCCGCAGGTACTTCTTGGTCTCCGGCGACAGCTTGGTGTCGTATTCCTTCTGCGCCACCCGGCGCCAGCCCATGGTGCGCAGGAACGCATCGGTCTCCACCTGGCCGGAACCGAACATCTCCGAGAGCCGACCGGCCGTCATATGACGGCGGACGTCCATCTCCCAGAAGCGGTCCTGAGCCTGGACGAAGCCCTGGGCGCGGAACAGGTCCTCGGGTGAGTCGCCGTAGATCTGGGGTATGCCATGACCGTCGCGCTTGACCTGGACGGGATCGGAAAGTCCCTTGAGCTGGAGCGACCCCGTGGTCTCCGGGAAAGAGGCCCGCACGGTACTGATACTCCAGTACGTGCCGAAGCCGGTACCCCCCAAGAGCAGCAGCACGACTGCGATCACGATCAGGCGGAGACGTCGGCTCTTCTTCTTGGGAGAAGAGCCGGTTTTGTTGGCGGGCATCGCTGTCCTTCGAGGGGCAGGGTGATCCTGGAGTGCTGGAGCAACCATAGGCGCAGCGCTGTCGCCGCCCCTACGCGGAGTCATGACTGACGCCGTCCACCGGCCACCGGACCGGTCGGCCGCGCCTCCGCGGGCGGCCCGTGTGGAAGGCCCGCGTCAAGAACCCGTAAAATGTTAGGTAAGGCAATGAAGTTCCGGTCGGCCGGGAACCGTTCACATCGTCCCCGAAGGTCCCGCCGCTCACGTGAGAAAGGTTCGGCCCCTGACTGTCCACCACCTCAATGAACTGCTGCTGGTCTGCTCTCTCGTCCTGCTCGTCGCGGTGGCGGCCGTAAGGCTCTCGTCCCGCAGCGGGCTGCCCACCCTGCTCCTCTACCTCGGGATGGGCGTCGCCCTGGGCACGGACGGGCTCGGCGTCACCTTCGACAACGCCGAACTGACGCAGGTCATCGGCTACGCCGCGCTGGTGGTGATCCTGGCCGAGGGCGGTCTGGGCACCAAGTGGCGAGAAATAAAACCCGCGCTGCCGACGGCCGCCGCGCTGTCGACCGCGGGCGTCGCGGTGAGCGTGGGGGTCACCGCGGCGGCGGCGCACTATGGGGTGGGGCTGGACTGGCGGCAGGCGCTGATCATCGGCGCGGTGGTGTCGTCCACGGACGCGGCGGCGGTCTTCTCCGTGCTGCGCAAGGTGCCGCTGCCCAAGCGGCTCACGGGCATCCTGGAGGCCGAATCGGGCTTCAACGACGCCCCGGTGGTGATCCTGGTGGTCGCCTTCTCCAGCCAGGGCGCGATCGACCCCTGGTACCTCATGATCGGCGAGATCGTGCTGGAGCTGGCGATCGGCGCCGCCATCGGTCTCGCGATCGGCTGGCTCGGCTCGTACGCGCTGCGCCGGGTGGCCCTGCCCGCCTCGGGCCTGTACCCGATCGCGGTGATGGCCATCGCGGTCGTCGCCTACGCGGGCGGCGCGCTGGCACACGGCTCCGGCTTCCTCGCCGTCTACCTCGCCTCGCTTGTCATGGGTAACGCGAAGCTGCCGCACTGGCCGGCCACCCGCGGTTTCGCCGAGGGGCTCGGCTGGATCGCCCAGATCGGCATGTTCGTCCTGCTCGGACTGCTGGTGACGCCGCACGAACTGGCCGACGACATCTGGCCCGCCGTCGTGGTCGGCCTGGTGCTGACCGTCGTCGCCCGGCCCCTGTCGGTGCTGGTGAGCACGACGCCGTTCCGGGTGGCATGGCGGGAGAAGGCCCTGCTGTCCTGGGCGGGGCTGCGCGGCGCGGTGCCCATTGTGCTCGCGACCATCCCCATGGTCGGCGAGGTGCCCGACAGCCGCCGGATCTTCAACATCGTCTTCGTCCTGGTGATCGTCTACACCCTGATCCAGGGGCCGACGCTGCCCTGGTTCGCCACCCGGCTGCGTCTGGAGGAGACGGAGGGCACCGCGGACCTGGGCATCGAGTCGGCGCCGCTGGAGCGGCTGCGCGGCCATCTGCTGTCGGTGTCGATCCCCAAGGACTCCCGGATGCACGGGGTGGAGGTCGCCGAGCTGCGGCTGCCGCCGGGGGCCGCGGTCACCCTCGTCGTCCGCGACGGCTCCAGCTTCGTGCCCCTGCCCTCGACGGTGCTGCGGCGCGGCGACGAACTCCTGGTGGTGGCCACCGACCCGGTGCGGGACGCGGCCGAACAGCGGCTGCGGGCGGTCGGCCGGGGCGGCAAGCTGGCGGGCTGGCTGGGCACCGGCGGCGGCTGATGGCGTGGCATAGGTCACCGTGTGCCGTACCGCAGTGGACTGGCGGGCCGGAATACTGCACTATGGAGCGTCGTTAGCACTCAACGAGTGAGAGTGCCAGGAGGAAGTACGTGCCGACCTACCAGTACCAGTGCACCGAGTGCGGCGAGGGCCTCGAGGCGGTGCAAAAGTTCACCGACGACGCGCTCACCGAATGCCCCCAGTGCCAGGGGCGCCTGAAGAAGGTGTTCTCCGCGGTCGGCATCGTCTTCAAGGGCTCCGGCTTCTACCGGAACGACAGCCGCTCCTCGTCCAGCAGCTCGAGCGGCGGCTCGGCGAAGGCCGCGTCGAAGAGCGACGGCGGCTCGTCGTCGGACAAGGGCTCGTCCTCTTCGTCCTCCTCCTCGGACACCTCCTCGGGGTCGTCCTCGTCTTCGACGTCCTCGTCGTCCTCGTCGTCGACGTCTTCTTCGTCGAGCACCTCGTCGAGCAGCACCAGCTCGGCCGCCTGACCTCGCACGCACCGCGCGCCCCCGCCGCTCCCTCCCGGGAAGCCGCGGGGGTGCCGTGCGTCCGCCGCCCTGTGTCGGGGCGCCGTCGGCCACGGCTGGCTAGGGTGATCACATGGCTGAGACGAGCAGCACACCAGCAGACATAGGGGTCATCGGAGGGTCGGGGTTCTACGCCTTCCTCGACGATGTGACCGAGATCACCGTGGAGACTCCCTATGGCGCGCCGAGCGATTCGGTCTTCCTCGGCGACATCGCGGGACGGCGGGTCGCCTTCCTGCCCCGGCACGGCCGCAAGCACCATCTGCCGCCGCACCGGATCAACTACCGCGCCAACCTGTGGGCCCTGCGCTCGGTCGGAGTGCGGCAGGTGTTCGGACCGTGCGCGGTGGGCGGACTGCGGCCGGAGTACGGCCCGGGGACGCTGCTGGTGCCGGACCAGCTGGTGGACCGCACCAAGGGACGTACGCAGACCTACTTCGACGGTGAGCCGCTCCCGGACGGGCGGGTGCCGAACGTGGTGCACACGACCTTCGCCGACCCGTACTGCCCGGTGGGGCGGCAGGCCGCGGTGACGGCGGCCCGCGGACGCGGCTGGGAGCCGGTGGACGGCGGGACGATGTGCGTGGTCGAAGGGCCCCGCTTCTCCACCCGGGCGGAATCGCGCTGGCATGCCGCGCAGGGCTGGTCGGTGGTCGGGATGACCGGGCATCCGGAAGCGGTGCTCGCCCGTGAACTGGAGCTGTGCTACACGTCGTTGACGCTGGTCACCGACCTGGACGCGGGGGTGGAGACGGGAGAGGGAGTCTCGCACGCCGAGGTGCTGAAGGTATTCGGCGAGAACGTCGGGCGGCTGCGCGAGGTGCTCTTCGACGCGGTGAGCGGCCTTCCGGACAACGCCGACCGGGACTGTCTGTGCGCGCACGGGCACGACGGCTGGGATCTGGGGATCGAGCTGCCGTAGCCGGCGGGCTGGTGGGGCCTGGCGGGGGCTGATGGGGGCGCGCTGGGACGGATGCGCACGCGTGTGGGGGACCGAGTTGTCCACAAGGCGGCGGCCGTCCACAGGCCCCGGCGGGATCGGGCGAGGCCGGGCATGGTGAAGGGGCCAAAAAGCTCCCGGCTCCTCACGGCAGGCGGTGTTGTGCCATGTCCCGTCCCTTTCCTGCGTCCCCGTTCCCCGCGTCCCCGTCCCCCGCGTCTTCTCCGCCGACCCGCGCCACTCCCCCGGTCCGCGCGGTGCCGCGCTTCGGTCCCGTGCGGGTGGCGCGCGACGGCCGATACCGGCTGCGGCGGTCCGTGCGGCGACGGCGGCGCTCGATGGCGGCCGGGCTGGCGCTGACGGCCGCCGCGCTCG
>NZ_RIBZ01000682.1:0-6460 GCF_003721215.1 Streptomyces botrytidirepellens | reverse complement strand
CCGTTTTTCCTCGTCCGGCCGGGCGGGTGTCCCCGCCCGGCCGGACCTGACCCTCCCCCGTGTGGGCCAGGCCGACAGACCGTCCATCAACTCGACTACCCCCGCAAGCGGAGTTAGCTGACAGCTATCGGCGAGGTCCAACGTTGGCGCAGTCGCAGCAGATTGTCAACTGACCGCTAATCTGCGAAACTGACGATTAGCCGAGGGCAAAAATCCGAGGAGGTGAGGGGAGGAGATCGCATGTCCGAGACCGACGACCGGCCCATGCTGGCGGTGCGCCTGGACAACCTCTTCAAGACGGTTCGTCCCAAGGGAAAGCACTGGACCAACGCCGAAGTGGCGGAGGAGCTGAAGCGGGCCAACCCCGAGCTGAAGGTCGGGGGTGTGTATCTGTCGCAGTTGCGGACGGGGAAGCGCTCCAATCCCTCACCTGACCTCCTGGCCGCCCTGGCGCGCTTCTTCGGCGTCTCGGTGGCCTACTTCTTCGACGACAAGGTCGCCGAGTCGGTGCTCAGCGAGGTCGCCGCCATCGAGGCGCTGCGGCAGGCGGGCGTCCGGGCCGTGGCGATGCGGGCGGCCGGGATGAAGAAGGAGAACCTCCAGGCCATCACGACCATCATGGATCAGTACCGGCAGATGCAGGGCCTTCCGCCCGTCACCGATGCCTCGGACTCCGGGGGCGCCGACACCTCGGACGCCGGGTGAGGGGCCTCAGGGCCGGGCGGTCGGCCGACCAGGACCGCCGCAGCCAGCTCAAGAGGCTCCGGAAGGCCGGTGCGCAGCGGATCGCCGACCTCGATCTGCCGGAGGTCGCCGATGTGGCCGAACTCTGCCGCTACCTCGGCGAGATCCGCGAACGTCCGATCACGCTGGTCCCGATGCCGATCCCCACGTCGCACCCGTGCGGCATGTGGGTCGCCGCACGCGACGAGGACCTCATCTTCTTCGACGCCAACACGACCAGCGCGCATCAGGAGCACATCATCTTGCACGAGCTGGGCCACATCATCTGCTGCCATCGCGGGGCGGGTTGGCTGGATGAGGCGAGCGCCCGCCTCCTCTTCCCCAACCTCGACCCCGACATCGTGCGTGACATGCTCCTGCGCGCCACCTATGACGACGTCCAGGAACAGGAAGCGGAGATCATCGCCTATCTGCTCTCCCAACGGCTGGGCGGCAGCGTGGAAGCACACGGCACGCCGCCCGCCGAGGAAGCCGCTGACGGCGCCGCGTCAGGACGGGACGCCACGCTCAGCCGGATCGAACGCACGCTGATCTGACATGAGTCACTCAGCCACCGGCGGACGCCACCTCCTCGGCCAGGATCGCCACGGCCCGGCGGATGTCGTCCTCCCGGTGTTCGCTGGTGACGAAGAACCGGAGCCGGGCCAGCCCCTCCTCCACCGCGGGGTGGAAGATCGGGTCGGCGATGACGCCCCGTTCGTACAACCGGTCCGCGACGCGCAGCGTCCTCGCCGAGTCACCGATGACACACGGCACGATCGGGGTGTCGGCACTGGAGCCCGTCGGCAGACCGGCCGCGGCGGCGAGGCCGAGGAACAGCTCCGCGTTCCGCCGCAGCGTGCCCACCCGGTGCGGTTCCGCGACGATCAGCTCGGTGGCGGCCAGCGCCGCGGCCGCGTTGGCCGGGGTCAGGCCGACGCTGTAGACGAAGCCGGGCAGCGTGTGCCGCAGCCACCGCACCATCCGGGCCGAGCCGCCGAGGTAACCGCCGCAGCTGGCGAAGGCCTTGGAGAGGGTGCCCATCCACAGATCCACGCCGGACCGGTCGACGCCGAAGAACTCGCCGACGCCGCGGCCGCCGTCGCCCACGGTGCCGATGCTGTGCGCCTCGTCGACCATCAGCAGGGCCCCGTAGCGCCGCTTCAGCTCGATCACGGCGGGCAGGTCGACCAGGTCGCCGTCCATGCTGTACGCGCCCTCGACGGCGATCAGGACCCGTCGGAACCGGGAGCGGTTGACCCGGAGCAGGTGTTCCAGCCGGTCGGTGTCGTTGTGGGCGAACGGGCGTCTGGCCGCCCCGGACAAGGCGCAGCCCTGAAGGATGCTGTCGTGGGCGAGGGCGTCGTGGAGCACCAGGTCGCCCGGCCCGATGAGGTGTCCTATCGCGGTGACATTGGTGGCATGGCCGCTCACCAGCGCCAGGCAGTCCCCGACGCCGAGGAAGTCGGTGAGCGCCCGTTCCAGCGTCACGGTCAGCTCCCGCTCACCGGAGAGCGGCCGGCTCGCGGAGACCGAGGTCCCGTACCGGTCCACCGCCCGGTGCACGGCCTCGTTGACCGCCGGATGGCCGGAGAGCCCCAGGTAGTTGTAGCTGCCGAAGGTCAGATACGCCCGGTCCCCGATCCGAGTCGTGTCGCGGATGGTGCCCTGATGGACCCGGAAGTACGGGAAGTCCGCACCGCTGCCCTTGATCGCGTCCAGGCGCTCCTCGAACTGCCGCACCTCGGGGAACTCGTCGACGGCCGCGGTCGCCGTGCTCCACTCCGCCGGTGTCTCCCGGGGCACCGCCGGTGTCTCCGGGGGCACCGCCGGTGTCTCCGGGGGCACCGCCGGTGTCTCCGGGGGCACCGCCGGTGTTTCCCGGGGCGGGGGCGCACCGGGCGCGGGATCGTCCGTGAGGTGGGGGCCGGTCAGCGCGATGAGCTGTTCGACGGTGAGTTCGGGCGAGAAGATCTCATCGGTGCGGAAGCCCGGTATTCGCTTGCCGATGTTGGTTTCCAGCTCCTGCAACATCAGGGAGTCGAAGCCGAGATCGGCCACCAGCGCCATCCGCTCGTGCAGATCGGACAGGGGGTAGACGCCGGTCCGCGACAGCTCTTCGAGCACGATGGACGCGGCGGACGCGGTGTGGGCGGGCCGCTCCTCCCCCAGGTCCGCGACGGAGGTGTCCTCGCTGTCGCGGGCCGTCTCGTCCACCACCCAGTGGTGGCGCGGGGCGAGCGGACTCGGCGGCAGGGTGCACGGGGGGATGCGCTCCCCCTCGGGGCGAAGCCCCGCGCCGGTGACCGCGCGCTCCGCGAGCCGGGCCAGCGCGGCTGCCGTGCGCGGCTCGCCGGACGGCGAACCGGACGGCGAACCGGATGCCGACCGGGACGGCGGCCCGAGCCAGGGCGCCACGGCCTGTGGCAGCTCACCGGGTGGCACGGTGCCGATCACCTGCCCCGGCCCGATGGTGCCGGTGCGGCCCGCGGCCACGGCGTCGGCCGCCGCGGTCAGCCGGGTGGCGGCGTCGGCGGCGTCCTCCGCCACCAGGGCGAGGCGTTCCGCGAAGGGGGTCCGGCGGGCCAGGGTGTCGGCCACCTCGTCCAGCGGCGGCCCGTCCCCGGTGATGGTGTGCGCCAGTTCGCGGGCGTAACGGGCCAGCCCTTCCCGGTCGCGGGCGCTGAGCACCAGCAGATGCGGCCCCTCGTCGGGTGCCGGGCGGGCGGGTGCCGTGGCGCACTCCTCCACCACCAGATGGACACCGGTGCCGCCGAAGCCGAAGGCGCTCACCCCCGCCCGGCGCGGCTGCCCGGACTCCGGCCATGGGGTGGGCGCGGTCGGGATGGTCAGCCGGGCGGCGTCGAGCCCGGAGCGGTCGGCCAGGTCGAACGCGGGCTGGGGCGGTATCACGCCCCGCTGCACGGCCAGGACGGACTTGATGAGCCCGGCGATGCCCGCGGCGTTGAGCGCGTGCCCGACGACCGCCTTCACCGCGCCGAGGAAGGCGGGGGCGCCCCGCTCCCCGCGCAGTTCGCGCAGGACACCGACCTCGACCGGATCGCCGACCGTGGTCCCGGTGCCGTGCGCTTCGAGGTAGCCCACCGCGTCCGGGGGCAGGTCCGCGTCGCGGTAGGCCCGGCGCAGCGCCCGGAGCTGACCGGCCGCCTGGGGGTGCATTCCGCCCTGCACGGTCCCGTCGTTGGCGGTTCCGACGCCGCGGACCACCGCGTAGACCCGGTCGCCCGCGGCCAGCGCGTCGGCCAGGGGCCGCAGCACCAGGACCCCGGCGCCCTCCCCCAGGACGAAGCCGTCGGCCTCCGCGCCGAACGGCAGACATCTGCCGCTGCGCGAGATGGCGCCGATCCGGCACAGCCCGACCAACAGGTCGGGAGTGAGGAGGAGTTGGGCGCCACCGGCGAGTGCGATGCGGCACCGTCCCGCGCGCAGCGCGAACACCGCGTTGGCCACGGCCATGAGTCCGCCGGAGCAGGCCGCGTCCAGCGCGTAGCTCTCGCCGTGCAGATCGAAGACGGAACTGACCGTGTTCGGTCCCATGTTGAGCAGCAGCCCGGCCACCGAGGTGCCCTGGAGCCCGCTGACCGCGCGGACCGTCTCCGGCCATTGGGGATCGGTCGCCCGCGCCCCGAACTCGCCGCCGGCCAGCTGACGCATCCGGAGCCGCATGGTGCTGATCTCGCGGTAGCCGCTCTCGGTGAGTGCCGTGATCACCGAGGTCTCCTCGCGGTCGAAGCCCTCGGCCTCCCATCCCGCGTCCTGGAGGGCCTCACGGGCGAGGTCGATCAGCAGCCGGGCCTGCGGATCCATGGATTTGGCCCGCCGCGGCGGGATGCCGTAGTGCACGGCGTCGAAGTGGCCGACGTCCGGCAGCAGGGCCATGGTGTCCGTGTAGGCGGCGGACGAGTCGCGTATGTCGTCGCTCAGGAAGGCGGCGCTGCGCCACCGCGAGTCCGGGACGGTGGCGAACTGCGCCTGCGGTGCGGTGAGGAGCCGCCAGTACTGGTTGACGTTCCGCGCTCCCGGAAACCGGCAGGCCATCCCCACGATCGCGATGTCGTCACGGCGTGCCCCGGATAACCCCACGGGGGAGTCTGTCGCTGTCACCCGCGACCCCCCGCACCGTCCAGGCGCTCGCGCCACCAGTCCACCGTAGCCTTGATCTGCTCGTCGACGGGGGTGGCGCGCACCGTGAACTCGGCTTCGTACGCGCTCGAATCGACCACGAACGGCCGGTCGAACTGGTAGCGGATCTCCCGCAGCGCACGGATCAGCGGGGAGAAGACCGACGCGGCGCCCAGCACGGCCGGCGGCAGCCCGCGCACCGCGACCGGCCCCGTTCCCGCCTCGGCGGCCAGGCGGTCGGCCATCTCCCGGGTGGACAGCGCGGGCTCGGTCGGCACGTGCCAGGCCCGTCCCCAGGCCCGCTCCTCGCCCGCCACCTCGACCAGGGCCCTGGCCACGTCGGGGAGGTAGGTCCAGCTGTGCGGGGCGTCCGGATCCCCGATCGTGGAGACCGGCTTGCCGCGCAGCAGGCGGGGCATGACCCGCCCGGCCAGGTGTCCGCCGTCGGTCACGCCGGGCCCGAAGAAGTCCGACGCCCGCACCTCGACCGCCTTGATACGGCCCTGCTCGTGCAGGTTCCGCGCCTGCTCCCAGCCCGCCGCGCGCACCCGCCCCTTGGGGCCGGTCGCCGCGAGCGGCAGCTTCTCGGTCAGGGGGCCGTCCACCGGTCCGTAGCCGTAGAGGTTGCCCAGCATGACCAGCACGGCCCCGGTCGCCTCGGCGGCCGCGCAGGCCGACGAGATCAGCGGGGGCCATTCGCTCGCCCAGCGGTGGTAGGGCGGTGCGGCACAACTGTGGATCGCGGCGGCACCCCGCGCCGCCGCGATCAGTTCCTTGCTGTTCGTCGCGTCCAGCGCGACGTGCTCGATGCCGGGTTCCGCACTGCGGCCCGACCTGGTGAGGACCCGTACCGAATGACCCTGTTCGGCCAGCAGCCGGGCGGTGGCCGCCCCGGCGGGCCCGTATCCCATGACGACTTGTAAGTTCACGCGCGCACATTAGCGCGTGCGTGCGGTGCTCTTGTACTGGAGAGTCAGAAGCGTGCCGAGGTCCTCGGCACCCCCCGGTACCTCAGCAGACGCCGTCGCCCGGCTTCGGATTCCCGAGCCCGAAGAGCGGCCGCAGCTTCAGCCCGGCCCAGGTGCCGAGGAGGGCGAAGGCACCCCAGAGCCAGCCGTGCAGGCTGCCGGAGGCGATGCCCGCGAGGTACGCGCCGATGTTGCAGCCGCCCGCCAGCCGGGCGCCGATGCCCATCAGCACGCCGCCGAGCACCGCCGCGACGCCAGTCCGCCACGGCACGCCGCGGTGGAGCGTCCAGGAGCCGCCGAGCGCCGCGGCGGCCGCCGCGCCGATCATGATGCCGATGTCGGTGAGGCTGGTCTTGTCCGCGAGCACCGGCCCGGCGAGCATCTCCTTGTTTCCGGGCTGCTGCCACCAGCTCCAGCTCTCCGGGTGGCCGCCGAGAGCGCGGACCAGCTCCGCTCCCCACAAGCTGAAGGCGCTGGTGACGCCCCACGCCCCGCCGGACACCAGCAGCACTCCGGCCCCGAGTACGGCCAGCGCCACGGCGCCGACGGCCAGCGGCCACGAACCGCGCAGCACCCGGGCGGCGGCGCCGCGCGCGGAGGGCACCGGGCCGATCGGCGGCGGGGTG
>NZ_RIBZ01000681.1:0-6402 GCF_003721215.1 Streptomyces botrytidirepellens | reverse complement strand
GTCGGTGCGCTCACCGCGGGCGGCCGGGACGGAGCCGCCGCCCGTGGCGGGCTGCGGACGCCGCGCGGCACGGTCGGACCGCGCGGCGGTGCGTCGCTGCGTACGGGGGAGCCGGGCGCTCCAGCGCGTGAAGTTCACTGCGGATTACCTCGTGGGGTGGTGGCTGAGCAGCGCGCCGGCGCGGGATCGGGGAGAGGGATGCGGGTGCGGGGGACGGCCCCCGGGGGAATGCAGCAAACTTCCGAATCCTCGCGATTGTCACTCTTTGCAGATACGAGCCCACCCATGGTCACACGTCCAGTGTGGCCGACCGGACTGACATACGTGAGACGCCGTTCGTGGGAGGGGAGTTCCCGGCTCCGCCCCGGCGGGGTCAACTGGCTTCGGGATGGCGTCCGGTGTCCGCGGCGAGCTTGAACTCCGCGCGCGGGTTCTCCAGCGATCCGAGCGAGACGATCTCGCGTTTGAACAGCCCGGACAGGATCCATTCGGCCAGCACCCGGGCCTTGCGGTTGAAGGTCGGCACCCGGCTGAGGTGGTAGACGCGGTGCATGAACCAGGCCGGATAGCCCTTCGCCTTGCGGCCGTAGAGGTGCGCGACGCCCCGGTGGAGGCCGAGGGAGGCCACGGAGCCGACGTACTTGTGCTCGTAGTCCGTGAGGGGGCGGCCGTCGAGCGAGGCGAGC
Organism: Streptomyces botrytidirepellens; assembly: GCF_003721215.1. NCBI lineage: Bacteria > Bacillati > Actinomycetota > Actinomycetes > Kitasatosporales > Streptomycetaceae > Streptomyces > Streptomyces botrytidirepellens. Next base: position 5,716 of record NZ_RIBZ01000681.1, on the reverse strand, counting down.
AGGTTCTCGGCGAGGACCTTGGCCTGGCGGACGGCGTGCTGCGCGTTGGGGGCGCATACGGCGCCGGGCTCGGCGGCCGTACGGTCCGGCACGGACGCGGCGTCCCCGGCGGCCCAGGCGTGCTCCACGCCGTCCACCTGGAGCGCGGCGGTGCAGGTGAGGCGGCCGCGGTCGTTCAGCGGGAGGTCGGTGGCCGCGAGGATGGGCGAGGGTTTGACGCCCGCGGTCCACACGAGGGTGCGGGTGGGGAAGCGCGAGCCGTCGCTCAGTACGGCGATCCGGTCCTGGCAGGAGTCGAGGCGGGTTTCCAGCCGTACGTCGATGTTGCGGCTGCGCAGCTCGCGGACCGCGTACGTGCCCATCTCCTCGCCGACCTCCGGGAGGATCCGGTTGGTGGCCTCGACGAGGATCCACTTCAGGTCCTCGGGCGCGATGTTGTGGTAATAGCGGACCGCGTACCGGGCCATGTCCTCCAGTTCGCCGAGGGCCTCGACGCCCGCGTACCCGCCGCCGACGAACACGAAGGTCAGCGCGGAGTCGCGGACGTCGGGGTCGCGGGTGGAGGACGCGATGTCGAGCTGTTCGAGGACGTGGTTGCGCAGCCCGATGGCCTCCTCGACGGTCTTGAAGCCGATGCCGGTCTCGGCGAGGCCGGGGACCGGGAGGGTGCGGGAGACGGATCCGGGCGCCAGCACCAGCTCGTCGTAGTGGACCTCGATCGAGCCTGTGCCCTCCTCCTCGGAGGCGAGGGTTCTGATGGTCGCGGTGCGTTTGCCGTGATGGATCGCGGTCGCCTCGCCGATGATGACCTGGCAGTCGCCGAGGACGCGCCGCAGCGGCACCACGACGTGGCGGGGCGAGATCGATCCGGCCGCGGCCTCCGGCAGGAACGGCTGGTAGGTCATATACGGCTCGGGGTCGACCACGATGACCTGTACGGCGCCGTGCCTCAGCTCCCGCTTGAGCTTCCGCTGGAGGCGCAGCGCGGTGTACATCCCGACGTAGCCGCCGCCGACAACGAGAATGCGCGCTGGTTCCTTCACCCTCCCATGAGGCATCCGCGACCGCGGTTTGTCCACAGCCCCGACGAATTGTGTGACCGGAGGTCCGGAGATGCCCCGGGGCCGGTCCATGGTGCCGAGTGGGGAATGTGCGCAGGTCAGACTATGGTCACGGGGGCCGGGGCGGCCTGGGATGCGGGGTAAGGTGGCCTGGTGGTCCGGTTGGGGGACGGTCTGTCCCGACCTACCCTCTTCATTCTTGACCTGCGCTCAACTATGTTCGTACTTCGTCGGGGTTGTGACTGCCCCGACTGACAGGGCGGGGAGTCTCCGGGGGGAGACGTCATTACCGGGGGATCACTTATGCACCTTCAGGGTTCGTCATGGTCCGCAGCCGTCGCGTCCTCGGACGGAAACGGCGGCCGGAGCACTCCGCTGCGCGTGGACGCGCAGCGCAATCTGGAACACGTCCTGCGGGCGGCGCGCGAGGTCTTCGGTGAGCTGGGGTACGGGGCTCCGATGGAGGACGTCGCGCGGCGCGCGCGGGTCGGGGTGGGCACCGTCTACCGGCGGTTCCCCAGCAAGGACGTCCTCGTCCGCCGCATAGCGGAGGAGGAGACGGCGAGGCTGACCGATCAGGCCCGGGCGGCGCTCGGGCAGGAGAACGAGCCGTGGTCCGCGCTGGCCCGGTTCCTGCGCACCTCGGTGGCGTCCGGCGCGGGCCGGCTGCTGCCGCCGCAGGTGCTGCGGGTCGGGGTCGACGCGGAGCCGGAGATCCGGGTTCCGCAGCAGCGGCAGGTGGCGTTAGCCGGCCCGGCGCAGCCGGCCGGTGTGGTGCCGTCGGGCGGTGTGCTGCCGTCCGGTGGTGCGCTGCCGTCTGGTGGTGCGCTGCCGTCGGCCGGTGCCGCGCAGCCGGAGCTGCGGCTGGTCGAAGAACCGGGCATTCCGCAGGACGAGCCGGACGACGCGGGGGCGGCAGCGCTGCTCCAGGTCGTCGGGCAACTGGTGGAGCGGGCCCGGGCGGCGGGCGAGCTGCGCCCGGACGTCACGGTCGCCGATGTGCTGCTGGTGATCGCCACGGCCGCGCCGTCGCTGCCGGACGCGGCGCAGCAGGCCGCGGCGTCGGCCCGGCTGCTGGACATCCTGCTGGACGGGCTGCGGTCGCGGCCGGTGGGGTGACCGGGGGGAGCCACCTTTTCTGGTCGATCTTCTGATCGGTTCCTGATCGATCCGTTCGGTTCCTAATCGATCCGTTCGCCGGGTGCGTGCTGCCCGGCGGACGGCCGGCTCTCAAGGGATGCGGGCCGGGGTTCGCTCAGACGTTCCGGGTCCGTGGTGCGCGTTTTCCCCGTGCGGGTGAACGTATGCGCCCCCTGTTTTCCGTTGCCCCGGATCAGCGGGTGGCCTCGGCTTCGGATGCGGCCAGGACCTCGTCGAACAGGGCTATCGCCTCCTCGGCGGTCAGCGCCGTGGCCTGGTCGCGCAGTTCCCCGGTCGCGGCGGGGCCCAGCCCCACGGCCGCCCGCGCCTCGGTCTCCCGGGCCTCCGCGAGCGCCAGCGGGGTGCGCGGCAGCCGCCCGCGCCAGCCGTCGGCCGCACCCAGCAGCCGGACGGCGAGCCGTTCCTGTCCGTGGCGCACCAGGATGTGCGCGGCCGACTCCGCCTGCTCGGCGAGCAGCGCCTCCGTACAGCCCGCCTCGACGCCCTTGCGCAGGGTGTCGCGCAGCATGCGCAGGCCGCCCCACGGATCGCCCTCCTCGGCGCTGATCCGGCCCTCCAGCCCCTGGAGCACGACCCAGAACAGCGGGGGCGGGGTCGCTTTCGCCGCCCGCCGCCGGGCGTCCTCGCAGCACGCTCGCGCCGCCGCCGGATCGCCGCGCAGCAGCTCGATGTGGCCGCGCAGCGAACCGTTGAAGCCTTGGACGTCCAGGACGCCCCAGCGCTCGGCCTCCTGCTCGGACTGCTCCAGCAGCTTCACCGCGCCCTCGATGTCACCGGAGTTGAGGGCGAGGTCGGCCAGCCGGGTGATGAGGAACGGCACCTCGGTGTGCGCGCCGATCTCCCGGGCCAGCCGCTGCGCCTCCTCGAAGGCGGCCCGCGCCTCGGTGAGCCGGCCGCGCAGCGTGGCCATCTCGCCCCCGGCGCTCTCCACCTGGGCGAGCATCCAGCGGTCGCCGACGCGGGTGCTCAGCTCGCGCAGCTTGGCGTAGTCCGCTTCGGCGCGCTCCATGCCGCTCGACGAGTCGATGGAGAGGTGCATACGGAACATCAGCGCGACGCCGTGCGACCAGTCGTCGCCGTACTCGCGGCAGTTGACCACCGCCTCGCCCATCAGGGGGAGCACCGCGGTGTGGCCGTCGAGGATGTACCCGGCGAACGGCCACAGCAGACCGGGGAAGCGGGCGCTGCGCGGGCCCGGATGGCTGTCGTAGGCGTCCCGGATGCGCTGGGCGATCAGCCGTGTCCTGGGGTCCTTCACGTCCGGGCTGTGACCGGTGTCGGCGAGCATGAAGAACCGCAGCAGCCGCACGTCCATGGCGTGCCAGTAGCGGGTGACGGCGGGGTCGTCGCCGTCGATGCCGTCCGGGGCGGATGGCGGGACGTCCACCGCCGGGCCGTCGTTCCCTTCGCCGCCTCCCTCGCCGTCCTGTCCGCCGTGCGGGCCGCGGCCGAGGGACAGGGCCCGGTCGGCCCAGGCGGCGCCCTCGTCGCGGTAGTTGCGCAGCCACCAGAACCAGCCCATCGCGAGGATGATCGCGAACGCGGTGTCCTCGTCGCGGGCGGTCAGGGAGCGGTGCAGGGCGGCCCGGATGTTGTCGAGGTCGGTCTCGACGCGGCGCAGCCAGGGCAGCTGTTCGGCGGAGCGCAGCCGCGGCTCGGCGGCGCGCGCGAAGTCCCGGAAGTGGGCGATGTGCCGGGCCGAGGCGGCGGCGTGGTCGGCCCGGGCGGCGGCGTCCTCGGTGGCGCGCTCGCTGACGTACTCGTGGATCGTCTCCAGCATGCGGTAGCGGGCCTCGCCCATCGGCCCGCCCGCCGTCTCGTCCGCCGTCTCGTCCGCCCCCTCGGCCGATTCCACCGCGGTCCGGGCACCCGGCGGGTGGTCCACGGCCAGCAGGGACTTGTCGGCCAGCGCCCCGAGCAGATCGAGCACCTCCGGGGGCGCGATGGGGGCGCCGGAGTGTGCGGGAGCGTGCGCGGGGGCGCATGCCCCGGCGCGTATGTCCTCACGCCCCGGCGCGTCCGCGCAGACCGCCTCCGCCGCGTCCGCGCAGACCGCCTCCGCCGCGGCCAGGCCCCATCCGCCCGCGAAGACCGACACCCGGCGCAGCACGGTGCGTTCCCGCTCGTCCAGCAGGTCCCAGGACCAGTCGACCACCGCCCGCAGGGTCTGCTGGCGCGGCAGGGCGGTCCTGCTGCCGTTGGTCAGCAGGTGGAACCGGTCGTCGAGACGGTCGGCGATCTGCCGCGGGGTCAGCAGCCGCAGCCGGGCCGCGGCCAGCTCGATCGCCAGCGGCAGTCCGTCGAGGCGGCGGCAGATCTCCGCGACCGCCGCCGCCGTGTCCGGGTCCCCGGCCGGGTCGAAGCCGGGCCGTACGGTCGCGGCGCGCTCGGCGAACAGCTGGTGGGCGGGGGCGGGCGGCAGCGGTTCCACCGGCCGTACGGTCTCGCCGGGCACGCCCAGCGGCTCCCGGCTGGTGGCCAGCACGGTCACGCCCGGGCAGCGCGCCAGCAGCGCCTCGGTGAGCCGGGCCACGGTGTCGATGACGTGCTCGCAGTTGTCGAGCAGGAGCAGCAGACGGCGGTCGGCGCAGTACTCGACCAGGCGAGTGGCCGGGTCGACGGGGTCCGCCCCGCCGGTCCGGCCTTCGAGCCCGGAGGCGAGCAGCGTCGTCTCGCGGCGGCCGACGGCGCTCAGGACGGCGCCGGGTACGGCGGAGGAGTCGTCCAGCGAGGCGAGTTCGACCACCCAGACGCCATCCGGGTAGGCGGCCGTCGCGGTCGCGGCGGTCTCCTCGGACAGCCGGGTCTTGCCGGACCCGCCCGGTCCGGTGAGCGTGACCAGCCGGGCGCGGTCCAGGTCCTTGCGGAGGGCGCCGATGTCGCTCTGACGGCCGACGAAGCTGGTGAGGCGGGCCCGGAGGTTGCCGGGCGGCGCCGGGGGCGGGGCGGGGCGCGGCTCCCGTTCGGGGGCGCGGCCCGAGGCGCCGTGATCCGCCGCACGGCTCGCATCAGGGTCGCGGCCGTGATCCGAGGCACCGCCCGGGGCGCGGTCGGCGGCCAGGGGTCCCGGCGGTGGCGTGGGGCCGGTCGGCGGCACCGGCCCGCCCAGCAGCAGCTGCCGGTGCAGCTCCCGCAGCTCCGCCCCCGGGTCGGTGCCGAGCCGGTCGGCGAGGAGTTCGCGGACCTCCTCGTACGCGGCGAGGGCGTCGGCCGAGTGCCCGGCGGCCCGCAGCGCGCGGATCAGCTGCGCATGGAACGTTTCGTCGAGCGGATGGTCCGCGACCAGCTCGCGCAGCTCCGGAACGACGTCCGCCGGGCGGTCGCAGGCGAGGTCGGCGTCGATCCGGCGGTGCAGCGCCGCCAGCCGCAGCGCCTCGGCGCGGGCGGCGGCCGCGTCCCGCTCCGGCAGATCGGCGAGTGCCGGTCCGCGCCACAGCGCGAGCGCCCGCCGGAGCGTGGTGGCGGCCGAGTGCGGGTCACCGGCGTCGAGGGCG